>CBDUIJ010000217.1:0-9897 GCA_965367215.1 uncultured Granulosicoccus sp. | reverse complement strand
GGTTTTCGAGTAACGCCGTCATATCGATCATCGGCGTGATGATCATCGGCAAGGGTCTGGACAAGACCGGGCTCATGGGTAAATTGGCCCAGTTGATACTCTCCATCGGTGGCAAGACGGAAAGTCGTATCAGCCCTCTCATGTCGGGTATTGCGGCTCTGGCTTCCAGTTTCATGCAGAACATCGGCGTTGCCGCCCTGTTTCTGCCGGTCGTCAGTCGAGTCTCCACACGTACCGGCATTCCCATGAGTCGCCTGTTGATGCCGGTGGGCTTCTGCATCATCCTGGGCGGCACGGCCACCATGATCGGTTCCAGTCCGCTGATCCTGCTCAATGACCTGCTGCTCTCTTCCAATCAGCAGCTGCCTGCCGACCAGCAGATGAAAAGCTTCGGCCTGTTTTCAGTCTTGCCGATCGGTATCGCCCTGAGCATTACCGGTGTGCTCTACTTCATGCTGGCAGGACGATTCGTACTTCCCAAGGACGACCCGGACTCCAACAGAACCTCACGAACGGATGACTACTTCCAGAGCCTCTACGGCATCAGTGGAGACCTGCTGGAAGCGCAAGTCACGGTTGACAGCCCCATGGTGGGTCTGAGCATCCACCAGATCGAGGAAACCTACGAGAACACACCGTTCATCCTGGCCTTGTACAGCGGTGATGTCGTGAAGATCCCGCCTGACAGGGAAGAGACCGTCTGGGTGAATACTCGCCTGGGCCTGCTGGGCGATCCCGAAGAAGTCGCCGCCTTCTGCAAGGAGTACCACTGGACGCTCCGTGGTGAACCGGATCGATTTGCCAAGGTTCTCAACCAGCAGTACAGCGGTATCGGTGAAGTGGTCATACCGCCCGCATCGACGCTGGTCGGCAAGGCCATCGGCGAGATCAAGCCTCGGCGTAACTTCGGTGCCAACATCCTGCAGATCTACCGTGCCGATCACGTCATCAAGAGCGGCTTTCGCGACACGATTCTGCAAGCCGGTGACACCCTGGTCGTGCACTCCAGCTGGAAGGATCTGAACAAGCTCAAGAGCAACCGGGATGTGGTTGTCGCCACCGATGTCAAATACGAAGACATTCGTACCAACAAGCTACAGCCGGCAATCATCTTCTTCGTACTGTCGCTGGTGCTGTTTCTGCTCACCGACACGCTCTCCATCTCGCTGCTCGCCGGCGCGCTGGGCATGATCCTGTCCGGGGTACTGACCATCGACGAAGCCTACGATGCGGTCAGCCTGCAAACGGTCTTCCTGCTCGCCTGTCTGATACCGCTGGGCATTGCCGTCGATCATTCGGGCGCCGCCATCTGGATCGCCAATCACCTGCTGACGGTCATCGGCGACGTGCCGATCTGGGTCATGCAGGTTGTCATTGCAGGCCTTGCAACCTTCTTCACCCTGGTCATGTCGAACATCGGGGCCACCGTGCTACTGGTGCCTCTGGCCGTCAACATCGCCGTTACCATCGGTGCGGACCCTGCCATGTTCGCCCTGACAGTAGCCATTTCCACCTCCAATGCCTTTCTGATTCCGACCAATCAGGTCAATGCCCTGATCATGGGTCCAGGCGGCTACAGCGTGGCTGATTTCATGCGCGTGGGCGGCATCATGACCGTGCTCTATCTGGTCGTCAGCCTGCTGGTGATGAATCTCTTCATGTAGGCAGCCCCCTCGTCTCCCGGCTATTGCCCTGACGGGATGCGTTTGTAACCCGCCTGTTACGCCTGACCTTCCCGAAACGTCGCATCCAGCTAACTCCTGTCGTTTTCAGCGCCTGTCAGGTGCTTGACCCGGGCCTCTCTCCAGTCGATATTGCAGTCGTGCGAGCGCACATTTTCTTGGAGTATGGACATGGGAAAAACCTACAAGACTCTGCCTGACGAATATTTCATCGATGACTTCTCCAGCTATGACCTGGACGAGGTCGAACTGGATGACGAAATCGATTCCTTGCTGCTGGACACTTCGGCCAAGCGGCGCAAAAACAGACGCAGCAGACGAGACAGTCTCGACAGACAGTCTTCTCAAGGCTCGCAGCGTTTACCTTCAGACTGGTTTGACACCGAGAATTTCAACAGCGGCAACCGCCACCACTGGCGCTAGAGAACCGGCAGAAAACAGCATGACAAGGTACATGACAGCAATGAAATAACACCACCGGACCGGCCTTTCGGGAACAGCTTGCAGGGCTGAAAACCCACGAGGCCGGTCCCTCAGCCATCACCTGCCCAATCGGCTAGCGGGCAGCCGGCTTAAACCCACAGCAACCTGAGCGTATGCAATACTAGTGCTGGCCAGCATACGCACGGTATTGCAATGATGTTCCATTTCCGAATATCCGACCGAGTCAGCGAACAGCTATTGCGGATATGCAGCCGTAACAGTGCCCGAGCTGCAATCCCGCTGATGCTCGCCATTCTGTTCACGGCGTTGGTACTGAACAACAAGGTTGATAATCAACTTCTGCAACTGTGGGTACTGTCCAGCTGCAGCGTCATACTCATACGAGTAGTACTACTGCGTGCAGTCACCCGGCACTCACGCCTGAGTGAGGCCCGAAAACGTGTTGTCGCCACAATACTGACGTTCATACTCGGCTGCACCATAGGGTCCGTATTGTATTTCTACCCCCGCGTTGGCAACTTCGAACGAGCCATGCTCACGGCCATTCTGCTGGGTCTGTGCACGATATCCCACAGTACCAATTTCGGCTACCGCCCGATTCTGCTGAGTTACATCGGCCCGCTTCTGGGCACACTCGGAGTCCTGTGGATAGCCAATATCGACCAGCTCATGCACCCCGCTCTGGCTGTCGCCGTGGGTGTCTCGGTGCTGATCGTGGGGCTGACGATGCTGCTGAACGGCAAATTCATGTTCGATGTGTTTGCACTGTCCATCGAATCGTCGATAAAACTCGAAGAGCAATCGCGGCACTTGTCTGACGCTCTGCAGGTTGCGGAACAGGCAAAGAGCGAGGCGGAAGCCAGCAGCCAGTCCAAGACACGCTTCATTGCCGCGGCCAGTCACGATCTGCGTCAGCCCGTGCATGTATTGAACATGCTCGGTGCCGCCATTGCCCGGGAAGAGCTGACTCCGCGTGCCAGCGAGATCGTGGAGAACATGAATATAGCGGTGACTTCATTGTCCTCGCAGCTCAATGCACTGCTGGATATCTCCGAACTGGACTCCGGATCGATAAAACCTGTTATCCGCTCCGTCAACCTGTCCACGCTGGCCGACAAGCTGAAACTGGAAATGCAGCAGCTGGCCTCGGACAAGCGAATCGAGCTCATCTGTGACCTGCCCGCCGACCTCTACGTCAGAACCGATGCAGCCATGTTGTCGCAGATCATCCGCAATCTGTGTGGCAATGCCATCAAGTACACATTCTCGGGCTACGTCAGAATCCAGGCAACGGCCAGCGCCTCCACCGTGACACTGTCGATCTGCGACACGGGCATCGGCATCGAAGACGCTGATTGCAACAAGGTATTCGAAGAGTTCTATCAGGTATCCAACCCGGGACGCGACAAGGGTCGTGGCATGGGGCTCGGGCTGTCCATCGTCGAGCGCCTCATCCGCAACCTCGGCCATACGATCAAACTGACCTCACGTGTCGGCAAGGGCACGGATGTCACGATCAGCCTGAAGCGCTGCACGCAGAGTCAGATTGCCGCAGCCGTCGCAGCAGAGCCTCAGCAGAATCCGGTAGTTACCTTGCCGCCGGGAATCTGGGTGCATCTGGTCGAGGATGAAGAAGCCGTGCAGAAAAGTGTAGAGATGTTCCTGCAATCCGTCGGCTGCAAGGTGACGGTCACGGCCAGTTCCGGCTCGACCATCGAGTTTCTGAAACTGCAGACTCCCCACGTCATGCTGATCGACCTGCGACTGCAGAACAACGACTCGGGGCTGACAGTCGTCGACTGGGTTATCGAGGAACAGCCGGAGTTGCCGATTGCCATCGTCACCGGCGAATCGCTGGCCGAAGGCCAGATAGCCCGACAATACCCCGATGTATTACTGCTGCAGAAACCAGTCAGCAATAACAACCTGCTTGAATTGCTGGACTACCTTGTGAACAGCGACGAGAATCAGGACAAGGAAGACAGCGTTACGTCCCTGCAGCATCAATAAGAATACTCCGGCCCTTTTTTTTGATGACGTGAACACACTACGGTTGGTAACAGAAGCAGTGTGCGCGAGGGCACGTAATTCGGCCAGCGCTCAATGGAACACTTGACCCGTGATGGTGTGCACTGCATCATCTGCTCAGGTATTCGACACATCCGGGAATCGAACGGGAGCATGTAATTTCAGAACGAAGCCGGTATGGTATCTCCCGTTGTTTCCTGATATTCCAGCCATAGCAGACTGACAGACACCATGAATGCAACAGCCCAGACCTCTACAGAGGTACGCGGCGCGGCGGTGCGCTTCGACCACGTGCAAAAAAGCTACGATGGAGTCACACTCGTCGTCAAGGATCTGAATCTGGACATCGCTCCGGGTGAATTCGTCACCATGCTGGGCCCCTCGGGTTCCGGCAAGACGACCTGCCTGATGATGCTGGCAGGCTTCGAACCCGCCACCCATGGTGAAATATTTCTCAACGACAAGCCCATCAACAATGTCCCGCCGCGCAAGCGCGGCATCGGCATGGTTTTCCAGAACTACGCACTGTTTCCGCACATGAGCGTGGCCGAAAATCTGGCCTTTCCACTCGAAATTCGCAAACTGGGCAAGAGTGAACGCGATGCCAAGGTCAAACGTGCGCTGGATATGGTCGAACTCGGTGCCTTCGGCAATCGTCGCCCTGCCCAGCTCTCCGGTGGACAGCAGCAGCGAGTCGCGGTTGCACGAGCTCTGGTCTTCGATCCTGATCTGGTCCTGATGGATGAACCACTGGGCGCTCTGGACAAGCAGCTGCGAGAGCAGATGCAGTATGAAATAAAGCACATCCACGAGAGCCTCGGCGTCAGCGTGGTCTACGTCACGCACGATCAGACTGAAGCCCTGACCATGTCCGACCGGGTTGCCGTCTTCCAGGATGGCGTCATCCAGCAGCTGTCATCGCCTGACGCCCTGTACGAGAGCCCACAGAATTCCTTCGTCGCCCAGTTCATCGGCGAGAACAACAAACTCTCGGGCAAGGTCACGGCTCGCAATGGCAACCTGTGCACGCTGGTACTCGATGACGGCACGCAGGTCGAGGCCGAAGCCGTCAATATCGGGGAACCGGGCTCACGTTCCACGATTTCCCTGAGACCGGAACGAATCGAATTGCAACCGTCGGAGTCACGCGACAATATCGTTGATGGCGTGGTCAAGGAAGTACTCTATCTGGGCGACCATCTGCGCATCGTCATGAGCGTCGCCGGCAACGACGAATTCATCGTCAAGCTGCCCAATGGGGGGCGCAAGACCATCCCGGTAGAAGGCGAGGTCTACAAACTGGGCTGGAGCGCGATGGATGCCAAGGCCCTGGACGCGGTTGGCTAGCTTGCCGACCGACTATCGGGCCTGCAGGCTGTCAACCAGTGCCCGCGGACAGGACGTTCAGAACAACAGCTATGAATCTGCCAGTCTCGTAGACGATTGCACCAAACCAGCACTTAAAACAAGTGTTTCGGGCGCTATCACGCCCCTTATTGGTGCATTTCGTTCATGAGAGTCGTGCCTGGTTATGTTAGGCTTTCGTATGATTTCAAAGAGGAATTCCTGCATGAAAATAATTTACGGACTCACCGGTGCTTTTGCACTGAGTGCGGTCGCCCTGGCGGCTTCGGCAGCTGATGAGCTTCCCGCTTGCGAGAACTGTGTCGATGAACTGACCATCGTTTCCTGGGGTGGCGCTTATTCGAACTCCCAGATCGAGGCTTACAGCAAGCCTTACGAGGCGCTGACCGGCGTCAAGATCATCAACGATGAATCTTCCAACGAAGCCGTGCCCAAACTGCGCGCCATGAACGAAGCCAACAACGTCACCTGGGATATCGTTGACGTGGTCGCTTCCGACGCCATTCGCCTGTGTGACGAAGGTCTGGCGATGGAAATCGATGCAGACGAGCACTTGGCTGCAGCACCTGACGGCACGCCAGCGTCTGAAGATTTCGGCGACCTGCTGGTCTCCGACTGCTTCATTCCACAGATCGTCTATTCGACCACATTCGGTTACCGTACCGATGTCGAAGCCTGGGGTGGCAAGACGCCTGAAGAAATCTGCGCCGTATTCGATACAGCTACTTTCCCCGGCAAGCGTGCTCTGGAAAAGCGGCCCATCAACAACATGGAATGGGCACTGATCTGCGACGGTGTTGCCAAGGACGACGTCTATGACGTGCTGTCCACGGACGAAGGTGTCACGCAGGCACTGGACAAGCTCGCTACCATCAAGGACCAGGTCATCTGGTGGTCTGCCGGTGCTGAAACACCACAGTTGCTGGCCGATGGCGAAGCGGTTATCGGTTCCACGTACAACGGTCGTCTGTTCTCCGTTATCGAAGAGCAGAAGCAGCCGGTTGCCATGTTGTGGGATGCGCAGGTATTCGATCTGGATGGCTGGATCATCCCGGCTGGCCTGAGTGAAGAGCGCAAGAACCGCGCCCTGCACTACATCATGTTTGCCACTGACACACAGCGTCTGGCTGATCAGTCCAAGTACATCTCCTACGGTCCGGCACGCAAGTCTTCAGCACCACTGGTCGGTCAACACGCCGAACTGGGTATCGACATGGCGCCGCATATGCCAACCGATCCGGCCAATGCGACCAACACCTTTCTGTACAACTACGAATGGTGGGCTGACAATCGCGATGATCTCGATGCCAAGTTCCAGTCCTGGTTGTCCCAGTAAGATCCGGCCAACTGGTGGAAGGATTCAGGGGGTGTGAGTGTTGATATCACACCCTCTGACCAGCTCCGGCCGTGACGCTTCCCTGTCATGGCCGGACAATGCCTTCAAGAGCAGTCACTTTACTGAAATCGGAATGAGGAACCCCCGGCCTTGAGCGCATCAACCACGGTATCGTCGACTTCCGGTTCCAGCGGAGCATCGGGCCCACTGACAAAAGATGGTCAGCCCCTCAAACGCAGTCTCGCCCGCGCCCTGCGCCGCGAAAAGCTTCGAGCACTGCTCCTTATCTCCCCATTGCTGATATTCATCATCGTCAGCTTTGTTCTGCCCATCGGCGACATGCTGTTCCGATCGGTGGAAAACAAGATCGTGGAACAGACCATTCCCGGTACTGTTCGAGCGCTGGCCAGCTGGGATGCCGACAGCGGAGAGCTCCCGGATGAAGCGGTCTTTGCCGCTCTTGCCGACGACATGATGCTGGCACAGGAAGTCAAGATCCACACCCGGCTCGGCAGCCGCCTCAACTACGACCAGCCCGGCATATCCAGCGTATTCCGCAAGAGCGGACGCAAGATCAAGAGCCTGGATAACGAAGCCGCCATGGCAGGCTTTATCGCCATCGATTCCGCCTGGGGAACGCCTGATGCGTGGACCACCTTGCGCAACATGAAGGCCTGGCCGGGAAAATTCCCTGCCACCGCCCAGTCCTGGAAAAACTGGAAGGCCTGGTATCTGTCAGAAGAAAAGGAAGAGCTGGATCCGACGACCACGACACCTCACGGGTTTACCTACGCAGCGCTGTACCACGACCTTGCAGCCATGCCGGCGTCCGCAATCGATGCATTCGCCACCAGCAAGAACACCGAAGCTGCCGCCCTGTTCAAGAACCTTGTCGGGCAGATCGACTCCATCCCCAGTGATGATTTCAAGGCACAGTTTGCCGACATCGAAAAGGGCTGGGCAGAACTCGACAACTGGCAGGCTATCCAGCGACTGTCACCGCGAATCATCGACAGCTATTTTCTGGCCGCCATCGATGCCGAACGCACGGCAGATGGCATCGAAAGCAAGCCGGACAATGAACGCCTGTACCTGAAGCTCTTCGTTCGAACCATCTTCATGAGTCTGGTCATCACCGTCAGCTGCATTGCATTGGGCTACCCGGTCGCCTATCTGCTGGCCAACCTCTCGGTGCGCGCCTCCAACATGGTTCTGATACTGGTCCTGCTACCCTTCTGGACCTCATTGCTGGTCAGAACCAGCGCCTGGAAAGTGCTGCTGCAGCAACAGGGGGTCATCAACGATCTGCTGGTCTGGGCGGGTGTGATCAACGAGGCAGGCAGACTGGTCATGATCAACAACATGACCGGCACCATCATTGCCATGACGCATATCCTGCTGCCATTCATGATCCTGCCGCTGTTCTCGGTCATGAAGACCATTTCACCGACCTACATGCGAGCGGCAAAATCCATGGGGGCCAGTGATTCACTCGCTTTCTGGCGCATCTATTTTCCCAATACGGTCCCTGGCATCGGTGCCGGCTCCATCCTCGTATTCATTCTGTCCATCGGTTACTACATCACACCGGAGCTGGTGGGTGGAACCACCGGTGTCTTCATCTCGAACCGAATCGCCTACCACATCAGTTCTTCGCTGAACTGGGGTCTGGCAGCCGCACTGGGCTCGATCCTCCTGATTCTGGTACTGGCCTTGTACTGGACCTACGATCGTATCGTAGGCATCGACAACGTGAAGCTGGGGTAATCCATGAGCGCACTTCCTGCCTACGCCTCGACCGGACAACGGATCTGGCACTACACGTTTCGTTATGTCATCTGCGGCTTCATCCTGTTCTTCCTGATCGCGCCGATACTGACCATCATCCCGCTGTCGTTCAACGCCGAGAATTTCTTCACCTTCACCCCGGCGATGCTGTCGCTGAGTCCCGAAGGCTATTCCCTGAAGCACTATCAGGATTTCTTCACCAACAGTGACTGGCAACAGGCGCTGAAGAACTCCTTCCTGATAGCACCGGCTGCCACGATCCTGTCGACCTCTCTGGGCACGCTTGCGGCGATCGGTCTGTCTCAGAGTCATGTGCCCTTCCGCCGCGCCATCATGGCCATTCTCATCTCGCCAATGATCGTGCCACTGATCATCTCGGCCGCCGGCATGTACTTCTTCTATTCCCGAATCGGATTGCAGGGCACCTACTGGGGTGTAGTTCTGGCGCACGCCGCACTGGGCACCCCCTTTGTCATCATCACGGTTACCGCCACCATGGTCGGATTCGATCGCTCGCTGACCAGAGCCGCTGCCAGCATGGGAGCAGACCCTGTCACGACCTTCTTCAAGGTACAGATGCCATTGATCATCCCGGGTGTGGTCTCCGGTGCACTGTTTGCCTTCATCACCTCGTTCGATGAAGTCGTGGTGGTTCTGTTTCTGGGTTCGGCAGGCCAGAAAACCCTGCCCTGGCAGATGTTCACCGGCCTCAGGGAGCAGATTTCACCCACCATCCTGGCCGTGGCAACCATCATGGTCGCCATCTCCATCGTCTTGCTGAGCGTGCTCGAAATGTTGCGCCGTCGTTCTGAAAGACTGCGCGGGCTCACTCCCAGTTGATTATCTGAACAACATCAGCGGCTGAACAGGAGATTCCATCATGGCTTGTTTCACTGCCGCTGAATATGCCACCCGGCTGAGTAGCACGCGCAGCGCCATGCAGGCGCGTGATATCGATTTGCTGGTGGTCACCGACCCGTCCAACATGTCCTGGCTTACCGGCTACGATGGTTGGTCCTTCTATGTGCATCAGGCCGTGCTGATCGGACAGACCGGCGAGCCTGTGTGGTGGGGCCGCGCCATGGATGCCCTGGGTGCCTGGCGCACCGTCATCATGAGCGATGACAATGTCGTCGGCTACGAGGATTCCTATGTGCAGAATCCCGACAAACACCCCATGGAAACCCTTGCCACCCTGATTCTGGAACGTGACTGGCAGGCGTCAACCATTGGCGTCGAACTGGACAACTATTA
>CBDUIJ010000216.1:0-9903 GCA_965367215.1 uncultured Granulosicoccus sp. | reverse complement strand
GGCCTGGATGGTTTCTCCGGCCGACGCCAGCGATGTGTTCGGGTATCGAGTACAACGATGGCAGGTCTGGTTGCCAGCGTGTACTGCCAGCCACGAAAATCAAGCAGCCTGTCAATCAGTGAATCCTGTCTGTCGGCATTGAGGCAGTATTGATTGTCAGCCGCCGTTTGAAGTAGTTCTCGACAGTCCGGCATCAGTTCGTCCATGCGGCCCGGGCCGTTTCCCCAACCCTGACACAGCACATAGGCGAGCAGCGCATTGCCAACGATACGCCTGGAAAAGGGATGTTCGTAGGCCGTCTCTTCCCACAGCATGGAGAGATTCCAGTCGTCGGTAATATCGTGATCATCGAACATCATGTAGCAGGGCACATGACACAGGGCTCGGGCAGCGACGGGCAGGCCTTTCACGAAATTGCCGATGTGTTCGGCTTCACGCTGATAGCGCTTGCGCAGGGAGTCCGGCAGAACAGGCTCATCTGTCGCCACCAGTGTCCAGGGCACGGGTGACCAGACAAGCAGATACATGCACAGCACCTCCGACAGTGAGACGAGGTGGTTCTCGGCATTGGCCGTGGTGAATATCGGCTTGCGCGCACCGCCGAAGAAGCGCTCTATGAGGGTGGCGTTGTAGCGGGTACGCGGCAGTAGTTGCGTACGGCGATAGTAGGTGTGCTCGTGCTGCATCAGCGCCTGGCCGCTGTCGACAATGGCGCCATTGATGACTTCATCGAACAGGCCGAGGCGTGCATCCAGCTGATGAATGGCGTGCAACATCGGGCCCGAGACATCATCCACGTAGACTTGATCGCCGCTCATCATCAGCAGTGCCGGGCGAGACTCGGCATCGTCACCGCAGGCAAGAATCTCGGCATCGACCCGACACAGGCCATCATCGGACGGATGGTGTGGCTTTCGGCAGGAACCGTGCAGAATGCGTTCGACGCGGCTTTGAATGACCAGATGCGGGGAGCTCTGGCCCTGGTGACAGAGGTGGGGTGCCCATTCGGCTATCCAGTGCCACTGGTTGTTTTCACGGAAGGCCAGGTCGTAGTGCAGCAAGGTATCTGTTGGCCAGGCCGATTCAGCGTGTATTTCCAGCAGTTGCACGAAGGCATGGCGGCCGATGGGCAGTTCGGTCTGCTCGTCAGAGCTCAGTTCGCGATCCAGCAGGGTGTTGTCCGCACAGCGCAGGCGGATTCGCCAGTTCGTCGGTCGGGTCGTGACAAGCCAAAACATGAGTTGATGCGCTTGTACGTGACGCAGCAGAGGCCCGGCGAGCACTCGCGGTAAAGCTGAGATCTGTTTCATACGTTCGTGGAAGTCAATCGTTCTGCGTCACTGAGATCAGTCTGCCAGAGCGGCCCGCATCGATCCAGCATTCACCGTGAAACACTGGAAGGTCTGTTCATGATGGTTGCGACAAGCACCTGTGGGGCCGAACTCCGGACCGAGAGAGTAGAGTGTGCAGGCTCGCTTGTCTGCTGCCGCTTTGACTTCTGTTTGTCAGGTACACCCGTCTGTTGCCGGCCCCGGGGTCGGCGATGCACTGTCAGATGACTTGACAAGCACCGTCAGGGTGCGCACTATTTCGCAGCTATTGATCAGGCTTTCCCATGACTACTCAACATTCCGCCGGAACTCCGCACCCCGGCCTGAGCTTTGCTGCGTTCGTGACCCTGATGGCAGGCTTCATGGCGCTCAATGGCCTGGCTGTGGATACCATGCTGCCAGCGCTTCCCGCCATTGGCGACGAGCTGGGCGTGTCGGACCCCAATGATAGACAGTGGGTGATCACAGCCTATTTCCTGGGTTTTGGCATCTTCCAATTGTTCTATGGTCCCTTGTCGGATCGTTACGGCCGGCGTCCGGTATTGCTGCTGGGCGTGTCGATCTATGCAGTGTTCAGTATCATTACTGTCTTTGTCAGTACGTTCGATGGCGTCGTGGCAACCCGGTTTCTGCAGGGAGCCGGTTCGGCAGCAACCCGTGTGCTGGTGGTGGCCATCGTCAGAGATTGTTATTCCGGCAGGCAGATGGCCAGAGTCATGTCACTGGCTTTCATCATCTTTTTGACCGTGCCGGTGCTGGCACCCGCGATAGGGCAGGGCATCATGCTGTTCGTCAGTTGGCACTGGATCTTTCTGGGTCTGGCCATGTTCGCAGTTGGCTTGACGGCGTTTGCCTGGGTGCGATTGCCGGAAACGCTGCACCCGGAGTATCGCCTGCCATTGTCGATGGGGCGGGTGCTCACGGCATTCAAGGTAGTCGCCACAACGCGTAATTCCATTGGCTATACCGTCGCCATGACGCTGGTACTGGGCCCCTTGTTCGGCTATATCGCATCCGTACAACAGATTTTCGCCGATGTGTTTCAGGTGGAAGCGCTGTTTACCGTCTACTTTGCGATAACGGCCATCAGCATGGCCATGGCCTCCTTTCTCAATTCCAGAATCGTGGAGCGCCTGGGTACTCGAATGGTGTCTCATACGGCCCTGTGCTCCATGCTGGTCATTGCACTGTTGGGCCTGCTGATCGAGCAACTGGGCTATCAGAATCTGTACACCTTCGTGGCATTGCAGTCGGCCATGATGTTCTGTTTCGGTCTCACAGCGCCGAACTTCGGTTCGATGGCCATGGAACCGGTCGGCCATATTGCCGGGACCGCCTCATCGGTTCAGGGCTGCATCACAACCGTCGGCGCGGCAGTACTGGGCTTTCTGATCGGGCAGTCATTCAATGGGACAACACTGCCGTTGATTGGCTCCTTCGCCTTTCTGGGAGCGTCAGCCATCGGTGTTGTGCTGCTGACAGAGGGGCGGATGTTCAAGGCGCTGCATGAGGCGCCGATTGCGCAGTGAGGTAACGGCGCCTGCAAAACCTGTCAGCAGGTGCGCCGATGGGTACTGCTAGAAGTCCTGGGCAGTGGGGCGCAGGACGATTTCATTGATATCCACATCGGCGGGCTGGTCGATGGCAAAGGCTATCGCGCGCGCGACGGAGTCAGGCGTGATCTGATAGATCTGATAGAACGAACGCACCTCGTGATTGGTCTCCGGATCCGAGCTGTGTGAGTGCAATTCCGACTCCGTTGCACCCGGTGAAATGATGGTCGTGCGCACATGGCGCCCGACCTCACTGCGCAAACCTTCGCTCAGTGCCCGCACCGCGAACTTCGTGGCACTGTACACGCTGCCGACAGGGCTCAATACCTTGATCCCGGCTACTGATGATATGTTGATGAAGTGGCCACTTTTCTGAGCCTGAAAGCGCGGCAAGGCGGCGGCTATACCGTACATCACGCCCTTGATATTGACATCTATCGTGCGATCCCACTCCTCTACGAGCAATTTCGAGAGTGGCGACAGGGGCATGATGCCGGCGTTGCTGATCAGCACATCGATGCCGCCGAAGGCCTCGACCCCGGCTGCTACCAGGGCTTCGACGTCATCACGTCTAGTGACATCCGTGGTTCGATGGATGGCTTCGCCGCCTCCGATTCGAATGCGTTCAGTGAGAGCCGCCAGTCTGTCGCTACGACGAGCGCCGAGGACCAGTTTCGCTCCCATTCTGGCCAGATGAAGTGCAGTCGCCTCGCCCAGACCACTGCTTGCGCCGGTTATGACGATGACCTTGTTCGCTACTGTCATGGTTTGCTTTTCATTGACAAAGCCTGAGGGCTGAAAAGGAAGTATAGGTATGGATACACAACTGGTGTACCGTATGAAAAGGGTTTGATAAACAACTAACGGTTGCTGGTCATGGATCGATTTCGTAGCATTCAGAGTTTCATCAAGGCGGCTGATGCGGGTAGCTTTCAACGGGCAGCTGCGTTGCAGGGTGTGACGCCGCAAGCGATCAGCAAGGCCATCAGGCAACTGGAAAAGGAGCTTGGTGTACGACTGTTTCACCGCAGCACTCGCAGCAGCAGCCTGACAGAGGAAGGGCAGCGTTTTCTGGATCGAATGCGTGGCACCCTCAGTGCCTTCGAAAGCGCCTGGTCAGATGCGGTGCAATCGACTGGAAACGACGGTGGCATGGTGCGGATTTCCGCGACGGGACCTGTCAGCAAGCAGTTCCTGGTGCCGTTGATAAAGCGCTTTCAGGCCGAGCATCAGGATATCCATTTCGATCTGGTCGTTGAAGATACCCTTACCGATTTCGTAGCGTCGGGAATCGATATCGGCTTTCGGTTTGGCACCGAGCCTGACGCACAGGTTGTGGTGAGGGAGTTGTTGCGCAATCAGTTGATCATCTGCGCCTCGCCAGCTTATCTGCAACGACATGGTGTACCTGTCAGCCGGCAGGATCTGTTGCAGCATCGCTGCACGGGTGCACGCCATCCGAATACGGGACGAGTATTCCCCTGGGAGTTTCAGGTGGGCGACGATGTGGAGTATGACTACGTGAACTCCATTGTCCAGACCAATGATGTGGAAGTGGAGATTCAGGCCATTCTCGATGGTATCGGCATTGGACAGGTCGAGAGCATTGTGGCCTCCAGCCAACTGCGCAGTGGTGCCCTTGTTCCACTGCTGCTGGATTCCGTGAGTGAGCGATACGCGGTTTATCTCTACTACTCTCCCCACCCGGAAATGTCGCGTCGCGTCAGAATGTTCATCGACTTCATTGTTCGGGAAATGCGTGCCCGCCGTGAGCATCGATTTACCCAGGCCGAGTTGGAATACCTGCATGCAAAGGGCCTGAAGAATGTGTGATCGCAGGCGCCTGGAACAGTGCTTCTCGACAGGGCGTGGAAGACCAGCTTGATCTCCTGAAAATGGCCCTTGCAGGCCCGCAGTAAGGTTCAGACGAATCAGGCCGATAACTCAGGCATCGAAACGGAAAGCCGACCCTCGAATGCCACGTTTGAAAACCTTCAGCGCATGCGCCGTATCCACTGAAGAGCTTGTTGAAAATCTTGATGCGTCTCTGCGGGCTGATCCGAGCGAGGCCAGCATCGTGTTCATGTTCTACGGGTGTGAGCATGATGAACAGGCGCTCTACGACTGGGCGAGCTCCAGCTTTCCCGACGCTGCGCTGATCGGCGGTAGTTCATCCGGTGGACTGATTACCGACAAGGGTTACGTGGATCAACAGGGCGTCGGTTTACTGCTTGTCGACGATGCGGACGGTGACTACGGGGTTGCCGCCGGTCCGCTGGGTGATGACGCGGCGCAAGCGGCTGAAAACCTGTTGCAGCAAGCACTGGATAACTGTGGATGTACCGGTCAGCTGCCGGAACTCATCTGGGTCTATCAGGCACCGGGTCGGGAAGAGGATGTCATCTGTGGCCTGCGGCGGATTGTCGGTGATAATTGCCCGATTGTCGGCGGTTCTTCCGCCGATAATGACGTGTCGGGGAAATGGTCTCAATTGGGACCTGAAGGTACGCTTGCTGATGGTCTGGTGCTGGCTGTTCTTTTCCCCTCAACGCCGCTGGGTTGTGCATTTCAGGGGGGCTACGAGCCTGTAGGGCCGAACGGCATTGTTACTGGTATCGGCTACCAGCCAGCGGGTGACAGCGGCGTGGTCACCGGTAGCTCCGGACGTGAAATCCTGAGTATTGATGACAAGCCTGCCGCCGAGGTTTACAACCAATGGGTCAATGACCTGATTGGTCAGCGTATGCGAGACGGGGGCAGCATTCTGGCTGACACCACCATGTTTCCGTTGGCTACCGATGCCGGCAAGCTTGATGGCGTAAGCCACTACCTTCTGATTCATCCCGAGTCCATCGGCGAGGCAGGTTCCCTGCGCACCTTCTGCAATCTTGAAGTCGGCGCGCGAGTCTATGCGATGAAAGGTGAGACTGAGCGCCTGATCAATCGCGCAGGTAGAGTGGCCGAGCAGGCCCGAAAATCGGTGGAGGCAAGCGGCAAGACGGTTGCCGGCGGGCTGGTAGTCTATTGCGGTGGGTGCAAGATTGCGGTCGATGAAGATATACGCAAGGTGCCTGAGGCCGTGGCTGCCGGTCTTGGTGATGTGCCCTTCATTGCCTGTTTCACCTTCGGTGAGCAAGGTCGCCTCATCAACCGTAATGTCCACGGAAACCTGATGATCTCGACCGTGGCCTTTGGTGGCTGATGACCGAGCAACCCAGCATAGAGAGCGCCGAGCAATTACGTGAAGCATTGCTCGCGCTCCGGCATGAGCATGATGCGCTGCTTGAAAGCAATTCGCAGGGGCAGCAATTGCTCGATGCCCTGGATTCATTGCTGAACCTGGATGTCGCCGATGATCCATTTGTCCGGGTGTTTGCCTCGCTGCGCAAGATCTTCACTTTCTCCCAGGCGATGATGCTCGCTGAAAGCGAAGGCTCCAGCAGCGATGCTGAGCACCCTCTGGAGTGCCTGGTAGCCGAGCCTGAGTGCCTGGTCGGGTCGATATGGCCCACCGGACCACTATTTCGCAAGGTACTCAAAGGTCGAGTCGTTGCAACCTTTTCGAATACCGCTCTGGCCGAATGGTCTGACCTGGCGCCGGGAGTGCTCGCTGCCGAACAGTCAGCACTGTATGTGCCTGTCGGTGTGCGGGGGCGGCGAGGCATTCTGGTGCTGTTGCGAGCGCTTGGCGACAATGGTTTTGATCGCAACCATATAGATCTGGCACGCCGCTTTTCAGTACTGGCATCTCATGCTCTGGCGACACGATTTGCCAGTGAAACAGCTGCTGAAGGTCATCGTCTGCGCGAACTCACCGAACAATTGAAGCAAAGTGAACAATTGGCCAGGCGTAATGCGAGTCTGCTGCAGGAGATGGTGAATGTGTTGCCGGTCGGTGTTGCGGTTCAGGACGAGCGAGGCAAGTTGCTGATTGCCAATGATGAGGTTTCCTCCATTTACAGACGGGCGGCCAGCGAGCTTATCGGGACCATACCCTTCGCGCTGGATTGCGCCGACCCTGACTTCATCTCGGCGCGACGTGAGCAGTACGGGGATCAGTTGCGTAGCGGAAAGCAGAGATCCCGCGAGGAAACCGTTGATCTGGGAGGGTCGGAGCATACCTTGTTGGTAACCGATAAACCGGTTCGGATTCACAACGAGTCGTTCCTGCTTACAGCATCGCTGGACATCACGGATCGCAAGCATTTCGAGGAAGAACTGTCACATCGAGCCTTCCATGACCAACTGACCGGCCTGCCCAATCGTGAGCTCATGCATCAGCTGGTTGATGCGGCGCTGCGTGCTCACGGGAATTCGGGACAGTTTGCTCTGGCATTCATTGATCTCGACAGCTTCAAGCAGGTCAATGACTTCTACAGTCATGCCATTGGCGATGAGTTGCTCAAGGCAATAGCACAACGTGTCGGCCAGAGTATCCGCCAGGGCGATACGCTGGCCAGGATCAGCGGTGATGAATTCCTGATTCTGATCGATCCGCTGGAAGATTCGACAACCTTGTCACTGGTTATTGATCGGGTTCTCGATGCCCTGAAGGAGCCGTTCTGTATCGAAGGGCATGACGTGATGACCTCCGCCTCGGTGGGGGCGAGTATCTATCCGCTGCACGGCAGCAGTTACGAAAGCCTGCGTCGTTGTGCAGACAGCGCCATGTACCGTGCAAAGAGCAGTCGCAAGGGGAGCGTCAGTTACTTTGATGAGTCCATGCGAGAGACACTGACTGCGCGAATGGCACTGGAGCAACAGCTTCGGGTTGCTATTCGGGAGGAGCATTTCCGAGTTGCATTTCAGCCCAAGGTCGACATCACGAATGGTCAGGTCGACGCTTTCGAAGCATTGATTCGCTGGGTCGAGCCTGACGGGAATATCCGCATGCCCGGTGAGTTCATCGAGCTGGCATCCGAGCTGGGATTGCTCGATGACATTACCCGTTTTGCTCTGCGAGACGTGGTTCGTAACCTGCCACAGTTGTCGGACCGGTTCGGTGAACACATAACGGTCAGTATCAACGTTGCCGCTCCTCAGGCAGGTGATGTCACGTTCATGCGATCGTTCATCAAGGAGTTGGCTGCCACCGGGTACGCCAGAAGTATCGTTCTCGAACTGACCGAGGATGCTCTGGTTGCGACCCAACGCTTTCAGCATCAGGTTCTTCCTGAACTACGCGAGTTGGGTGTGCGGGTCTCGATCGATGATTTCGGTACCGGCTATTCCTCACTGTCGACACTTGCCGATATCACCGCTGACGAGGTCAAGGTGGACAGGGCTTTCATTACCGCCATTCATGATCGGCCGCGAAGCCAGGGGATCCTGAAGGCTATTGAATCACTGTGTACTGCTCTGGGGATCGACATGGTGGCCGAAGGCGTGGAAACCGTGGAGGAGCTGGCTTATCTGCGTCGCCAGACCACGATCAGACTGGTTCAGGGCTATTACTTCTCCAAACCGATATTCATCGAGGATCTTCTTCACTTCCCGACGCTTGCCAATGTGGATGCAGGCTTCGACGAACCACATCGCCTCAGAGCCTGATCGGCTTTGAATTGATTGTCCGATCGTTCGCAATACAAGCGTCTCGCTTTATCGACTGGCTCGTGATTTCAGGGTGTAAATTACCGATAGCGGCCTGATCGTTGTCGTGCCATGGCCAGCAAGTTAGGCTTGGCGCTCAACCCTGTGATTGACCCCCACCACATCGTGCAAAGAGAACAGGCCCTGTTTCCACACCGATACGGCATCCGGGCAGTCAGCCTGATGCTGTGTGTCGCTGTTCTTTCCGGCTGTAGCGGTGATGAGGCTCGGTTTCGCTTCGATGATTACAGGACGAGGCTGGCTCGTTCGCTGAAGCTTGATCTGGAGCAGACCGTCCAGCCGATCGATCCGGTACGCCGACCGCGCAAGCGCGATATGTTGCTGGAGCAGGACAGTTCGCAGATATCCATTCTGGATTTCGTGCGGCTCTATGAATGCGCATTGGGCGAGGTGATCGGCGAACGGAACAGTATTCTGGGCAAGGTGGCTTCTGCATCGCAACGCCTGTTCAACGATCTTGCTTTCCTGCAGCTGGCCCCTGAGTGCATTGGGCAACTGCAAGCCAGACAGAACGACACGCTCGCCGACAAGCTGACGGAGGCCATGACCATCAAGCGTCAGGGGCTGGCAAGATCGATTGGCAATGCCACACTTGCCAGCGATGAGTTTTCAGGCTTGTGGCGTGTTCCTGTCGCACTGGAGGCGTTTCCGGTAAACGGTGGTAGTGAGACGATAGCGCAACTTCACTACGTCGAGTCTCAGGTTGTGCGCTGGTTAGCGGGTGACTTCGAACATGACCCGGTGCGCTTCGAAACGGCCCTGGGGGCACTTCGCCATGGCGAGGCGGGATCTCTGATAGCGGCTGCGACATTGACCCAGGCACAGCTCGAATCTGCCAGCCAGTTGGTCTCATTACGCCGCGAAGGCCGAGCGCTTTGCTTCAACGGGAAGCCAGGTAACCAGGGGCGCATTCTGCGCAGAGTGGTTGATCAGTTCTTCGCCGGTGAGATACAAGTCTGGCTATCAAGGGTCAATGCATTGCGTTACGATCTGCTGGCTCCCTATCAGGCCATTGAAGATCATCTCGAGAAGGCGCAGTCACCCGCTTACCGGCAGTGGCGGGAGCAACGTGACAGGCAATTGGAGTGGTTATCATCGGCCCCTCGCCAACACGTCGACGTCATTCTGCCGATCCTCGAATCATGTGGTCTGGCGCCGGCTTCACGAGTACCGGAAAGACAAGGATAGGTTCTTTCTTGCGTGCTACGGAGTGAACGTACCGGGTGAGAAAGCTCATCTGGCGATGCAAGTTGCGAATGCGCCAGGGTGCGGAGCTGGAGTCTGTTTCCATCGGGAATGCAATGGCTCCTATTGGTAGTGTGTGCGAATGCAGACCATCCAGCACATGGATGCCGCATTCTCAAAAAAACTAACCATGGAGCCATGCACTATCACGCCTTTGCGGGTTT
>CBDUIJ010000215.1:0-9929 GCA_965367215.1 uncultured Granulosicoccus sp. | reverse complement strand
CTCATTGCCAGTATCAATATTGCCGGCGGATTCTTGGTAACTCAGCGCATGCTGAAAATGTTCAGGAAATAAGAAAAGATGAATCAAGGAATGGTTACGGCTGCCTACATCATTGCAGCCATCCTGTTTATCCTGAGCCTGGCCGGTCTTTCCAAACAGGAAACTGCGCGACGAGGTAATCAGGCGGGTATCGCCGGTATGGCCATTGCGGTGCTGGCCACCATCATTGGTGACGGCGTTACCAGCTATGGCGTCCTGCTGGTCACGGTTGGTATCGGTGGCGGCATTGGTGCCTGGCTGGCAAAGCGTGTTGAAATGACGCAGATGCCGGAACTGGTTGCGATTCTGCACAGCTTTGTCGGCATGGCGGCTGTACTGGTCGGCTTTGCCAGCTACCTGACTCCCGAATCTCATCTGGTAGGTACCGAACGTACCATCCATGATGTCGAGATCTACCTGGGCATCCTGATTGGTGCTCTGACATTCACCGGGTCGGTTGTTGCATTCGGCAAGCTCAGTGGCAAGGTCGGCAGCAAGCCGTTGATCCTGCCCAATCGCCACGCACTCAACATCGGTATCGGAGTTGCCTGTCTGGTGTTGCTGTTCATGTTCATCGGTACTGCACCTGATGCGGCTGCCGAGCATGCAGGCAAGGGTCTGGGAACCTTTCTGCTGATCATCATGACTCTGCTGGCTTTTGCTTTTGGTGTACACATGGTCATGGCCATCGGCGGTGCCGACATGCCTGTCGTCATCTCCATGCTCAACAGCTACTCCGGCTGGGCGGCAGCGGCAACCGGTTTCATGCTTTCCAACGATCTGTTGATCGTGGTTGGAGCATTGGTCGGTTCCAGTGGTGCCATTCTGAGTTACATCATGTGCCGCGCCATGAACCGCAAGTTCCTGAGCGTCATCATGGGTGGTTGGGGCGATGCGCCCAAGACGTCCGGTGGCGACGATGGTGATGAAGAGCAGGGTGAAGTCATCGGTATCAACGCCGACGAAGTGGCCGAAATGTGCAAGAACGCCGACTCGGTTGTCATCGTGCCTGGTTACGGCATGGCTGTGGCTCACGCACAGCACCCTGTCTCCGAGCTGACTCAGAAGCTGAAGGCTGCTGGTATCAATATTCGTTTCGCCATTCACCCGGTTGCCGGTCGTATGCCTGGCCACATGAACGTGTTGCTGGCAGAGGCCAATGTGCCTTATGACCTGGTACTCGAAATGGACGAAATCAACGATGACCTGAGCGAGACCGACGTCGTGATCGTCATTGGCGCCAACGATATCGTCAACCCATCAGCGCTGGAGAATCCGAACAGTCCGATCGCCGGCATGCCGGTTCTGGAAGTCTGGAAAGCCAGAAACGTCATCGTCTCCAAGCGATCCATGGCGACCGGTTATGCCGGTGTCGAGAATCCTCTGTTCTTCCGTGAAAATACGCGCATGTTGTTCGGTGATGCCAAGGACAGTGTCAACGGCATACTCGCCAATCTGTAAGCGTTGAAGGCCAGCGTCCGTTTCGGTCGCTGGTCATTCCGGTCCGCTCGACAGGTTCGAGCGGACCGGTATCTCTTCAAGGTAACTACAATTCGACAACGGGTCCGGACATCAGTCCGGACCCGTTTTTCGTTCTACAACCCTCAGGTGGTCGATCCCAGCAAGCTGGCATTGCCACCTGCCGCAGTCGTATCGATGCAGATGTGACGTTCCAGCAGGAAGCGGCTTGAATCTGCCACCGAATTCAGCAGTGGCAGCAAGGGGCCATTGGTCGCTGCCAGCTGCTGACGGATGCTCAGCAGTGCAACAGGATCCTGACTATCGGTCAGCACGACCGCCACTGAATCCTGTTGCAGTCTTGAATGCAGCACGCTCTCCGAGCCACCAAGCACCTCTGCCAATGGCATCTTGCTCACGGAACACCCCAGTGCGCGAACCGACTCTGCCAGCTGACCACTGGCCGCCGCACCTGCAGCCGCACTTGCAGTCACATCACTCTCCAGTATCAGAACCGTGTTGCGAGGCACTGCACGCCAGTGGTTGCTTTCGCCTGTCGGTCCAGGCAGGACCAGCCCGCCGGTCTCATCCTGAGCCTCGTTCCCGGGTAGCGTGTGCTCGGCGACCGTACGGTTCATCAATCGTGGCACATACCAGGGGCCACCGGCCTTCGGACCGGTGCCAGACAAGCCTTCTCCACCGAAGGGTTGGGAACCGACTACCGCGCCGATCTGATTGCGGTTGACGTAGACATTGCCCGCCTGGATGGCATCCACCACCTGCTGGACGCGATCGTCGATCCGGGTGTGGAGGCCGAATGTCAATCCGAAGCCGCGTGCATTGATGTCATCAACCACGCGTGACAGGTCACGTGCCTCGAAGCTTGCCAGATGAAGAACCGGGCCGAAGATCTCGCTTTCCATATCGGCAATGCCGTTGACCTTGATCAGTGCAGGCGGGATGATCAGGCGGCTGCAGTCCGTATTGGCTTTCAGCTCTGCCGGCAACTCGACCTGGTGCAAGAGGCTACCTGCCTGGCGATGCTGATCGATATAGGCCGTGAACGCCGAGTGGGCTTCACTATCGATGACAGGCCCGACATCGGTTGACAATTGCCAGGGGTGTCCGAGCGACAGGGCATCCATGGCGCCTTGCAACATGGTGAGAACGCGTTGATAGGCTTCCTTCTGTACATACAGGATACGCAGCGCAGAGCAGCGTTGCCCGGCACTCTGGAAAGCCGACATGACCGTATCGCGTACCACCTGCTCGGTCAGTGCGGAACTGTCGACGATCATGGCATTCAAGCCGCCTGTCTCTGCCATCAGCAGCGGGTTGGGGCTGGCGCCCGCGGCGACCTGTTCGGCGGTACGTGAGGCCAGAGAACGCTCGATGAGACGGCTGGTGTCGGTTGAACCGGTGAAGCAGACGCCATCAATGCGAGGGTCAGTGGTCAGTTGCCGTCCTGTTGTCGAACCGAATCCCGGCAGTAACTGCACGGCGCCTGTCGGGATGCCGCTCTGATGCATCAATGCGATGGCCTTGCCGGCAAGCAGTGGTGTCTGCTCGGCCGGTTTGGCAATGACTACATTGCCACCGACGAGGGCGCCGGCAATCTGGCCGGTGAAGATTGCCAGCGGAAAATTCCACGGGCTGATGCATGCCATGACGCCATGCCCCTGAGGGCCATCAGCGGATGATGCCGACTCCGGTGCAACGGCTGCGTAATAGCGAAGAAAGTCCACGGCTTCGCGCACTTCCGATATCGCATCGTTCAGTGTCTTGCCTGCCTCCCGGCAGAGCATGGCGCAGAACTCTGCCGTGTGTTCTTCAAAGGCATCGGCTGTCGCCTGCAGGGCCGCTGCACGAGTGGCTACCGGTGTTGCGGCCCACTCGGCCTTGAAACTGGCAGCCGCATCGATGGCTTGCGTGACCTGTTCTGCGGTTGCAGGGGCTACATGTCCGACCAGCTCGCTGGCGTCATTGGGCGAGTAGAGCGCTTCGCTGGCATCCGATGTTGCCTGTCCATGGATGAGCGGTGCTACCTGCCACAGGGTTTCCCGAAAATCCTCACGCGCATTCAGCAGCGGTGTAATGGATGCCGGGTCGTTGATGCGAAAGCCTTTCGAATTGCTGCGCTGGGGCTGGTACAGGTCCGCCGGCAGCGTGATGCCGGGATGTTCAATGGGACTGGTCTTCTGCAGTTCCCTGACAGGGCATCGAGCCACATCGGACGGCGGTATGCGGTGATCGACGATCTGGTTGACGAACGAGCTGTTCGCACCGTTCTCGAGCAGTCGGCGTACCAGATAGGCCAGCAGGTCACGATGTGCGCCGACGGGTGCATAGACGCGGCAGCGTGTCTTGTATTGCTGGTGTACCCGCTCATGCAGCGATTCTCCCATGCCGTGCAGTCGCTGAAACTCGTAGCTTTCGGTGTCACTGCCCGCCATGTTGCGGATGGCGCTGACGCTGTGAGCGTTGTGTGTGGCGAACTGCGGGTAGACCAGATGCCGATTGGCCAGAAGAACCTGCGCACACGCCAGATAGCTGACATCGGTGTTGATCTTGCGGGTGAACACCGGAAAGGAGGCCAGTCCCAGTTCCTGGGCCTGTTTGATCTCGGTATCCCAGTAAGCGCCCTTGACCAGTCTGACCATGATCTTGCGCTGGTTGAGCTCCGTGACGGCCAGCAGCCAGTTGATGACAGGCAGTGCCCGGCGACTGTAGGCCTGAACCACGACACCCAGTCCGTCCCAGTCAGCCAGCGCCGGATCGGCCAGCAGAGCACCGATGACATCCATCGACAATTCCAGTCGGTCTGCTTCTTCTGCATCGATGTTGAAGCCGATACCTGCCACCTTGGCCTGAATGGCAAGCTCGGTGACACGGGGCAGCAGCTCGGTCATGACCGCCTTGTGATGCGTGTATTCGTACCGCGGGTGCAAGGCTGACAGTTTGACCGAGATTCCCGGCTTGTCGCGGATGGTACTGCCAGCGACAGCGGACAGACGCTCGATGGCTTCCGCATAGGCACGTGTGTAGCGATCGGCGTCATCAAAGGTATGCGCCGCCTCGCCCAGCATGTCATAGGAGTAGGTGTATCCCTGTTTCTCCAGCGTTCTGGCCTCACGCACAGCCTGATCGATGTTCTGGCCAAGCACGAATTGTCTGCCAAGCAGTTTCATGGCCTGGCCAACCGCTGTGCGTACGACAGGCTCACCCACGCGCTTCAGCAGGCCCGACAGTGATCGGGTCGGGTTGTCTCCGTCGTCCAGAACGCGGCCTGTGAGCATCAGGGCCCAGGTGGATGCGTTGACCAGTGGTGAGCTGGATTGTCCCAGATGAGCAGCCCAGTCAGAGCTTTCCAGCTTGTCGGCGATCAATTCGTCGATGGTGGTCGCATCGGGCACTCTCAGCAGAGCCTCGGCCAGGCACATCAGGCCGACGCCTTCGCGAGTGGACAAACCGTATTCGGAAAGGAAGCTCTCCATCATGGTGGGTTTGTCGTGCGCCCGCAGGAGCTCGACCAGCTTGCAGGCGTCCTGATGGATGTTGTCCAGGGTGCTGTCATCCAGCTCCAGCGACGTCAGCAGTTGAGTGACGACCTGGGGTTCACTCATCAGATAGCGGCTACGCAGCTCTGCACGAAGCGTGTTCAGGCGTTCGGAACTGCCACTGAGTGCTGCCAGTGAGTCATCGTCAGCCGAATGTGAAATGGTCAGCGCAGCCTCTGTTTGCGGGGCACTGACAGTGGGATCAGGAGTCTGAGTTCGAGTAGGCATCTGCGATAACATCCGGAAGGGGTGAGTTATCGAGTATGCAAGTAAAGGAGAACTACATTTGTCTATTTTTCGCGCTAAAAAAGACTATCAAGCTGAAATATTCAGAAAATCTGGTCCAAGAGCTCAGATTTGCAACATTTCACGGGTAGTTTTGCTGGCGAACATGTAACCGGTACCGCGTACTGTCTTGATCCATTCAAAGCCGTCATCCGACTCGATTTTCTTGCGCAGTTGAGCGACATGATTGTCGATGACGCGATCATTGGGCTGCCAGTCACGTCCCGTTAGCTGTTCCATGAGATGGTCGCGACTCAAGGCGCGCATCGGGCTGTTCACGAATATCTCCAGCAGGTCGTACTCGGCCGTTGTCAGGCCGACGATCTCGTTGTCAGGGCTGCGTAGTTGCCGGGCTGCCGGCATCAATGTCCAGTCGCCGAAACGGACAACTTCCATGGCATTGCCCGGTTCGTCGGCAGCCGGTGGTGGAGGCGGAGGAGCAGAGTAGGAGCTTGCTGTCGAACGCGCTCGTCTGAGAACCGAGCGCACCCGGGCAATGAGTTCGCGAATGGGGAAAGGCTTTGTAATGTAATCGTCCGCCCCGATCTCCAGGCCCACTACGGTGTCGATCAGGTCGACTCGCCCGGAGACCAGAATGATGGGGATCTCGCTGTGGCGGCGAATGTCTCGCACCAGATCCAGACCGTTTTCGCGATCAAGCAGCACATCCATGGTGATCAGGTCGATCTCGCCTGAGCTGAGGCATTCGTACAATTCCTCGCTGGTGGCCGCTTCCACCACAGCAAAACCCTCGGCCTCCAGAGAAGTTCGCAGCAAGTCTCTAATTCTGAAGTCGTCGTCGACGACCAGTATCTTCGCCGTATGGATCACTGTGTTTGAGAGGGTTTGATGAGCTGAGAGGGATTCATTGGCCAGTTACATGGAGATGATAGCGAGCAGCGGGTGCAAGAACCAGCAATTGAACTCTCAATAATGGTAGGTGGGCATCCATGCATTTTCCTGAAGCTGTCCATAGCGTCTGCATGCTCGGGTGGTGGCCTTTACGGGATTGAAAAGATTACAGATTACCAAGCGCTTACCAATCCTGACGCAATGTCCGCCAAAAGTCACTAATCGCCTTACATTTGACAATGATAATGAAATTCATGAGATCTCACTGACAGAAATCGTCTTTCTGTAACGCTAGGCCAGTCATCTGCGTTTTTCAGTTTGATTAATTTTCTATTCAAATATGGAAATCAACGTCAGCCATGAATAGTTCGACTAATAATTCGTCGCTCGCCGAATCAGATGCTTCCGTGATTCGAGCGGAACTGGATCGTCTACTGTCAGATCGCCGGTTTTCTGGCGCTCGCCAGATGTCAGCGTTTCTGCGCTATATCGTTTGCGAGACACTGAAAGGCAACGGTGCACGCATCAAGGCTTATACCGTGGGTGTGGATGCACTGGGCAAGCCGGATGATTTCGACGCACAGGCAGATCCTTCAGTGCGCGTGCTGGCACTGCGTCTGCGAAAGACCCTGGCAGCTGCCTATGAGGATAACCCCGATTGCCTGGCCAGAGTGGTCTTGCGAGTGGGTACCTACGTACCTGAATTCTATAAACCGGAAGCCTTTGCAGAGCCGGAGAATCAGCCCGTCCTGCAACGACCCGATCATGCTTCGGTCAATGAGATGGCGAGCGAAGCACCGGTGGAAGATTCATCTGCGAACGTGCAGGAAGCCTCCGAAGGTGGCATGGGCATGAACAGCGTCAATCGACGATCGGACACTCAGCAACACGCGTCCATGAACCGGTTTCGCCGCTCTCCATTGATAAGTCGTGGGCCCTTGCGTGAAGCGATGTCGAAAAACACCGCAGCATTCATACGCACCGACATGTCGTCACCCGATCTGAGGATCCCGATCACGACCATGGTCATTCTGCTTGCTCTCCTGCAAGCCACTCTGAATTCTGCAGACGCCAATACCCAGACGGCGGATTCTATCAACGAGGTGTCCAGTGCCAGGTATACGAATGACCATGCTAACCAATACGCTTCCACTCTTGCGCAGGACCTTGACTGAGTCATACTCCAGCTCGCAGAATCAACCCTCTCTCGAGGCCCGTCTGGTAGCCGCCAAATCACTCGTCATGCAACAGAAGGCAATGCTTGAGGCCGATCGTTCACGCAGTTACCGGTGGATGAGGCTGTCAGTCACCGCGATGCTGGTGTCTGCCACTGTGGCAGGTCTGCTCGCTCTGGTCTGGTCAATCTGGACGCCGCCGTTCTCGTGGATCGACCCTGCTGTATTGAGTGTGCTGCAAGGGGCATCTGTCGGCATTGTTGCACTGGCACTGGTGGTCAGGCATTGCCATCAGGCATACAGTGAGAAGATTGCCAACAACAGTGACAGGCAGTTGCAGGCCATGCTGTCGATGTTTCGGGTGGTCAAGCATGAGCTCAACAACGACATGCAGGTTGTGGTGGGCAATGCCGAGCTTGCCAGCATGATGCTGGATACGGATTCTCCGGCTTGCAAGCCGGTGGATAATATCCGCGAGGCCGCCACGCTGGCGATTGACCGAATTCAGCAACTGACGGTCTTTTCATCGTCTGGCCATACGGAATTGTCGGCCGTTGATCTGAACGCGATATTGCGCGAAACCGTTGCGCGACTGACCAACGAGATGCCAGCCATTGTCATGTTCCGTCTGGAACTGGAGCAATTGCCGGATCGCATCATGGCCGATCGCAGTCTGCTGACTCTGAGTCTTTCCTATCTGGTTCGGTTGGCTGGCAAATCGCTTTTCCACGGTGGCGAGATCGTGGTGCGAACGTGCAATCTGAACGGGGCAGGCAGTAACTCGGGGGAGATCAACATCACCCTGGAGATCTTCATGATCCGGGGGCTGACCGGTGCGGGCAGCGAGCTTGGCATGGCGTCACGCGATGATGATCGGCGTATCCGATTTGCTCGTGTACTGGAGCAGGCGCAAATCACGACAACCGCGCTGGTGGAGCGAAGCGGTGCAACCGTGATGAAGGGCAGTTACTCGGCCAGCAACGAGTCCCTGATCAAGATGGGATTCCATGCCGCGGTGAAGAGCTGCGACAAGAACGAAATAGTACTCGAAGGCACAGCCTGACGAGCCTGGCGGATGAGGATATCTCATCCGCCAGATGCAAGGGCAGTCAGACAGGCAATGGATTGAGCGTTGGCCTGATCAGGCAACACCGATCAGAATGCCGGCTGCCAGTACCAGCGACCCGCCCAGAACGACCTGAAAGATGGCTCTTCCCCAGGGCGTTTCCATGAAACGGTGCTGAATCCAGGTGATGGCCCACAGTTCCACGAAGACCACGGCGATGGCAACCGTGGTTGCCGTCCTGAAGTCAGGTATCAGATAAGGCAAGGCATGTCCCAGGCCCCCGATTGTGGTCATGATGCCGGACGCCAGTCCACGCTTGATCGGCGAGCCCCGGCCGGTCAGCACACCATCGTCATGTGCCGCTTCGGTGAAGCCCATGGAAATACCGGCACCAATGGAGGCCGAGAGACCGATCAGGAAGGTATTCCAGGTATTGCCGGTGGCAAAGGCGGCGGCGAAGATGGGGGCCAGTGTCGAGATCGAACCATCCATCAGGCCTGCCAGGCCGGGTTGTATGTAAGTGAGCAGGAACTGTCGTTTCTCGGTGTCCTCTTCTCGGGCCTTGACGTCATCCGGAACATTTTCCCGGCCCAGCTTGACTGCCAGGTCGCTATGCCGGGACTCGGCATTGGCCAGGTCCCCCAGGAGCTTGCGCGTGTCGGCATCCTGGGCTCGTGACGCGGCGGCTCGATAGAACCGCTCGGCCTGAGACTCCATCTCTTCAGCCATGGCGCGGGTCTTGTCCAATGGCAGGGGGCGAACCAGCCAGTCGGGCTTGCGTTCGTAATAGCCGCGTACATGTTCACGCCGGATCAGTGGGATCTCGTTGCCGAAGCGGCGCTTGTGAAGCTCGATCAGCAACGCGCGATGACCGCTTTCCTCTTCGGCCATGCCATCGAAAATACGGGCAGAGTCCGGGTAGCTGTCGCGCAGACCATCGGCATAGGACCGATAGATGCGCATGTCGTCTTCTTCGGACGAGATGGCAAGTGCCAGTACTTCCTGTTCACTCAGACTGGCAAAGGGTCGGCGGCTATTCGGGAGGAATCGACTCAGCATAGTGGTCCGTCAGCTTGTCTCGGTTGGCAGGGTACTGTTGTCATTCAGCCTTGCTCTGCGGCAATGGCATGGATATCGGTATCCCTGATTTTAACGTCAAGTGCCACTCCTGCGTGAATATTACGTTGTCTGGCCACGTGCAGTGGCACCCGAAACCGTAATGCCTTGGCGACAGTGTCCAGATGCAGTCGTACCGACAGCTCGTCGCCGAGGCCTACGGCATCACTGACGGTACCACGCAGGCAGTTGATACCTGGCGGCTCGATCGGCGTATTCCGGATGGAAATGGTGGTGGGCGGTATCAGCAGGATGACGGAACTGCCGGTTTCAAAGTCGCAGGCTGGGCCTCGCATCTGTTCGCCGGATTCGAGTTCATGCACCGTATGATCGCGCCCCTTGCTCAGCACACGAGCAGGGATCAGGTTCTGGTGGCCGAGC
>CBDUIJ010000214.1:0-9959 GCA_965367215.1 uncultured Granulosicoccus sp. | reverse complement strand
CCCGGTTGAACTTGCTGCGATAGTAGTCATAACCACCGACCAGAGCCGTGATCTCACCGGTATCGGGCGCCAGCGCAATGAAGGCGCCCTCGACATGAGGCTCCTGGACGAATCTGACCGAACCATCGTCAAGCTGCTGCAGGGCAATCACGTCACCCACCGCCAGTACTTCGGACGCCTGTGTGATTTCGTCGCCTCTGGAATCGATGGATATGCGCTTGCGTGCCCATTCGACATCCTCGAACGGCAGCACATGCTCGACACCGTTGGGCATCATGACCGTTGCCGTATTGTCCTCGCCCAGCGACATGACAGCAGCCGGCACCAGATCGCCCGGATTGGACAGCTCCTCCAGAGCAGCCGACAGGACTTCAGGGTCTGCCAGCGTCTCTTCATCGAACTGCGTTATAGGTCCGATGTAACCATGCCGACGCTCATAATCATACAAGGCGGTGCGCAGCGCCTTGTTGGCAGCCCGTTGCTGGTCTGAACGAATGGAGGTGAAGACTCGGTAACCGGCATTAGCCCAGTTCTTGCCAAACAGCTGTTCCACTCGTGATCGTGCCATCTCGCCAACGTAATCGGCTTCCACATCAGGCTCGGAAGAATGCAGCCGGGCGGTAACCTGTCGCGATATGGCATCGTCATAGGTCGCCTGGTCGATCATGTTGAGCGCCACCATCCGACCCAGAACGTAATCCCGGCGGATCAGCGCCCGCTCCGGATTGACGATGGGGTTGTAGCGCGAAGGTGCCTTGGGCAGACCGGCCAACATGGCGGATTCAGCGACTTCCAGCTCCGTGATCGGCTTGCCGTAATAGACCCGGGACGCCGCGGCGAAACCATAGGAGCGCGTTCCCAGGTAGATCTTGTTGATGTACAGCTCGAGAATTTCGTCCTTGGCCAGCTCGCTTTCGATCTTGAAGGAGAGAAATATTTCACGAATCTTGCGATCGTAGGTGCGGTCGTTGCTCAGGAAGAAGTTACGCGCCACCTGCATGGTGATGGTACTGCCCCCCGGCCCTTTGCGGCCGGTCTTGATCAGGTAGAAGGCTGCTCGCGCCAATCCCTGCCAGGCCACCCCTGGATGCGTATAGAAGGTCTGGTCTTCCGCCGCAATGATGGCGTTCTTCAGACTGTCCGGAACCTCGGAGATCATCACGGGTTCACGGCGCTTTTCCCCGTATTCGGCAATCAGGTCGCCTTCGGCCGTAAAGATGCGCAGCGGCAGCTGTAACTGCACCTCGCGCAGCTGCTGCACGTCCGGAAGGGTGGGAGCTATCGTGTAATAAAGATAACCAATTCCCATTGCGGCAAGTATTCCCAGCGACAAACCGGCAATGGCAAGCCACTTGAATATCCTGCTCAGCCACCCGCTACCGGGTTGCCGCGAACGGCGGCCGGAACGGCGGTGACTACGTCTTGAACCAGAGAATGAAGGCATTGACTAGCCGCTTCGGTAAGTGATTGCCCGAATTATATCAACTGGCCAGTACACGAAAGTAAAACTTATCCGGCACTTCCGCAATCTGCGCCTCTTCAGGTAACCCATCGGATCGCACGCCGGGACACCGCCACTGGCGTGACAGGAGCTCGCTTCTGCCCGTCAGGTTGACAACGCTGCTAACAGCTACTTACGGAGAAATGTGAACCAGATCGTGAAGTTGGACGGGGAAAACCTCGACCAGCGCTAAGGGATTTCACGAAATGGGCGCTAAACCTGACATGGCACTCAAATTATCATCCAGAAACGCAGGCCTCATCGGCCTGGACATCACCGCAACCTCGGTCAAGCTGCTTGAACTGAAGCCTTCGAAAAAGGGTTTCAAGGTCATGAGCTACGCCGTAGAGCCTTTGCCGGCCAATGCGGTGAACGAAAAGAACCTGCAGGACGTCGAGGCAGTTGGTGAAGCAATTCGCCGAGCCGTGAAACGTTCCGGCTCGCGGACCAAGGCCTGTGCTGTCGCTGTGCCCAGCGCCATGGTTATCACCAAGGTCATTCAGATGCCCGACGATCTGAAGGATCACGAGATGGACGCTCAAATCCAGCTCGAGGCGGATCAGTACATTCCCTACGCTCTGGAGGAGGTCAACCTCGACTTTCAGGTTCAGGGGCCATCCGAGGACGCCAAGGGCATGGTCGATGTGTTACTTGCCGCGTCTCGCAGCGAAAACGTCGAAGACAGGACAGCCGCCGCGGACCTTGGCGGACTGGACGTCAAGATTGTCGATGTCGAACCCTACACGACCGAAGGTGCCTTTCAACTGATCAAGCATCAGCTGCCCCACGAAGGTCAGGATCAGACCGTCGCCATACTCGATGTCGGGGCCAGCATGACCAGTCTGTGCGTTCTGCGCGACCAGCAGCTGATCTACACCCGCGAACAACCGTTCGGCGGTAAACAGCTGACCGAGGAAATCATGCGCCGCTATGGGCTTTCCTACGAAGACGCCGGTCGCGTCAAGCGCGTTGGTGGTTTGCCTGACAACTACGATCCCGAAGTACTGACACCGTTCAGGGATCTGATGGTGCAGCAGGCCAACCGCTTCCTGCAATTCTTTTTCTCCGCCGACAAGAACGACTATGTAGACCAGATCGTGCTCGCCGGCGGGTGTACGGGAATACCCGGAGTCGATGAACTGATTGAACAGCGAATCGGCACTCCGACCGTTATCGCCGATCCGTTCAGCCAGATGACTGTCGCCTCCGATATTCCGACTCAACGCCTCAAGGGCGATGGACCGGCAATGATGATTGCCTGCGGACTGGCCATGCGAGGAGCAGATCAATGACACGCATCAACCTTCTTCCCTGGCGCGAGACTCATCGCCACGAGAAGAACAACGAGTTTTACGTCGTGCTGGGTTTTTGCATGGCACTGGCTGCGGGAGTCGGCTTTGCCGGGTTCAAGTTTGCCGAGGACAAGGTCAACTTCCAGACCAAGCGTAACGCCAGGCTCACTACCGAGATCGCCCTGCTGCAGGAGGAGCTGAAGGAGATCAAGGAGCTGGAGGAGACCAAGAACAACCTGTTGGCACGGATGGAAATCATCCAGCAGCTGCAGGGGCAGCGACCACAGATCGTGCACACCTTTCACGAAATTGCCACTCGCCTGCCCGACGGCATCTTCCTGACTGCCATGAAGCAGCAGGGTGAAAAGCAACTGGTACTGCAAGGCCGGGCCGAGTCGAATGCACGAGTATCTGCACTGATGCGACGCATGGATCGTAGCGAGTACTTCACCAAACCACGCCTGGAGGTCATCGAGTCTGACAAGGACGACGGTATATCCACCTTCAAGCTCAGCGTGATTCAGGACAGACCGAAAGCGGAACAGGAGCCTGACAATGGCATTTAGCGACACCATCGCCGAACTGCAGAATATCGATGGCGAGGACTTCAAACGCATCGGTACCGCACCCGTCGTTCTGCGTGCCTTTCTGATCATTCTGGCCTGTGCAGCCGTTATCGGTGGCATGGCTCATCTGATGATCAAGCCGCAGTTCGACAAGCTCAAGGTGGTCGAGGCGCAGGAAATACAACTGCGGCAGAAGTTCGACAGCGAGCAGGCCAAGGCGGCCAACCGCACCGCCTATGTCGAACAGCTGGAGGAGATGAAGAAGACCTTCAACGTCATGCTACGGCAACTGCCCAACAAGACGGACATTGAAAGTCTGTTGGTCGACCTGTCACAGACGAGTGTCGCCAGTGGCCTTGAAGTGCAATTCTTCAAGCCTGAAAGCGAGCTTCCACGCGAATTCTACGCCGAGTATCCGATTCGTATCAGCGTGACCGGACAGTACCACCAGTTTGGCAAATTCATCAGCGGCCTTGCAGCACTTCCACGCATCGTCACCCTGAGCAATATCGACATTGCCGAGCTTCAGAACAAGGGCAATTCCAGAAAACCCAACGAATCCAGCAGACTGAAGATGGACCTTATGGCGACAACGTACCGATATATCGAGGAGGACGAATAAGCCATGCAACGGTTGAAACTCATACCGCTGTTCGGTTGTCTGACCTTGCTCACCGCCTGTGGCGGTGACATGTCCGACCTCGAACAATTCATCGTCGAGACCAAACAGGCTCATCATGGCAAGGTTGACCCCTTGCCCGAATTCCCGCCCTACCAGACATTTGCCTATGATGCTCTGGATGTGCGAGACCCCTTCCGCCCGCAAACCGATCTGAACTCTTCTCCGGTTTTGGCAGAGTCGGAATACAGCGGACCGCGACCGGAAGCATCACGACGTCGCGAGCCCCTGGAGAGTTATCCGGTGGATGCTCTGAAGATGGTAGGTCTGCTGCAACAGAAGTCTCAGACCTGGGGCCTCGTCAGAGACCCGGACGGAACGATCCATCGTGTACAGCCGGGTAATTATGCCGGGCAGAACCACGGCAAGATCGTAAAAGTGACTGAAACCAAGATAGATATAGTCGAGCTGGTGGCTGATGGTCTCAGTGGCTGGGTCAATCGCGACGCTCAACTCGCGATGTCTGAAGACTAGGATGAACACGGAGAATACGTTGAAAACTCATGTCTGTGAGAAAACTCACCCACTCAGCCAGAACAGGACTCGCATGACTGTCCGAGCCGCAAGTCTGGCACTACTGGCAGGAATTGCCTTCGCCTGCCAGCAGCTGGAGGCCGCCAGCAACTCGCTGGTCGACATCAGCCATGTGTCCCTGCCAGGCAACAAGCAACAGCTGGCACTGACACTCAGTGGCCCTGCCGAAACGCCCAAGGCATTCACGATAGACAATCCGGCGCGCATTGCCCTGGATCTGGCTGACACATCCAATGAACTTGACCAGCGTCGCATCGCCATCAGCTCCGGCCTGCTGCAGAACGTCACGACCGTGGAAGCCGGCGGCCGCACTCGAGTGGTCATCAATCTTACCGCTCTGACGCCCTACTCCACATCGGTGCGCGGCAATCAGCTTCTGGTGACCCTCGATGCCGACGGCAATCCCGAGCAACAGGAACCGGCGCAGCTGGCCGCAGCCAACAGCGTTGAAGAGACCGGACCACTGTTGACCAGTGGGCCGATCAAGCCACGCGTGAATACCATTGATGCCCTGGACTTCAGGCGCGGACCGATGGGTGAAGGCCGCATCATATTCAATCTTTCATCAGCTGGTGTCGTTACCGACATGCGCCAGGAAGGGGGCCGCCTGATTGTCGAATTCCCTGACACACAGCTGGCAGCCAAACTGCAGAAACGCCTTGATGTGATGGACTTCGGTACGCCCGTACAGTACATCGACGCCATTGCCAACAAGCGCGGTACCAAGGTTGTCATTCAGCCGGCCACCCAGGAGTTCGAGCAACTGGCTTATCAGTCGGATGACATGTTCACGGTCGAACTCAAACCGATGAGCAAGGAAGAGATAGAAGAGAACCGCAAGGCCAAGTTCGGCTATATCGGTGAGAAGCTGTCTCTTAACTTCCAGGACATCGAAGTTCGCTCGGTACTGCAACTACTGGCCGACTTCACCGACCTGAACATCGTGGTCAGTGACTCGGTGCAGGGCAAGCTGACTCTGCGACTCAAGAACGTACCCTGGGATCAGGCGCTGGACATCATTCTGCAGACCAAGGCACTGGGCAAGCGTCAGGCTGGCAACGTCATCATGATTGCCCCTGCCGAGGAGATCGCCAATCGCGAACGCATCGAGCTTGAAGGCATGAAGCAGAAGACCGAACTGGCACCTCTGCGCACCGAGTTCTTCCAGGCCAACTATGCCAAGGCATCCGAGCTGGCCACCCTGCTGCAGACCAAGGAAGGCGGCATGATGACCGAGCGCGGCAGTGTTACTGTCGACGAACGTACCAATACGCTGCTTATCAACGATACCGTCGATCAACTGGAGAACATTCGCGCTCTGGTGCACCGACTCGATGTACCGATTCGCCAGGTGCTGATCGAATCCAGAATCGTCATCGCCTCGGATGCCTTCAACAAGGACATCGGTGTCCGCTGGGGCCTGAATCGCAACACCGTCAACCCCGGTGGCAGCAGTAGCGGTAGCGGGTTTGCATTATCGGGCAATGCCAATGGCATTCAGGATCTGATCAACGGTGACACGGTTGACGATGGCCGCTTCAACGTCAATCTGCCGGGCAGCAACGCAGCCGGTACCCTGGGCGTCGCTCTGGCCAAACTGCCCTTCGGCACCTTGCTGGAACTGGAACTCTCGGCCATGCAGGCTGAAGGCACCGGCGAAGTCATCTCCAGCCCACGGGTGATCACGGCCAACCAGCATGAAGCCTATATCGAACAGGGTGTCGAGATACCGTATCTGGAAGCATCGTCCAGCGGCGCCACCTCGGTCTCCTTTCGCAAGGCGGTACTGGGACTGACAGTCACCCCGCAGATCACTCCCGATGACCGCATCGTGATGGACCTGAAGGTCAACAAGGATACTGTCGGCGAGATCTTCTCCTCCGGTTCCGTACAGGTGCCGAGTATCGATACCCGCGAAATCAGCACCCAGGTTCTGGTGAACAACGGTGAGACGGTCGTACTGGGCGGTGTCTACGAACAGACTCTGCTGAACGAGGTCGACATGGTGCCCTTCTTCGGCAACCTGCCGCTGATCGGTCGACTGTTCCAGCACACGACCAGCCAGGATGACAAGTCCGAGCTGCTGGTGTTCGTGACTCCGAAGATCATCAAGGAAAACATTTCCCTGAGTTACTGATCGGCAGACTGTTTCGCCGGACCGGACAAAGGCCCCTGTCGAAAGACCGGGGCCTTTTGCATTCCCGTACAGTGGGTTGCCAGTCGACTCGTCAGTGTCCACCTGATAGATAGTGCCTGAAAGCCTGGCTCGGCAAGGGGCCTCATGGTCGATGAATGCGACTTCATCCTCCTCCTGCGCAGACGCGGATGATCAGATCAGCGTTTGTTCTGTATCATGCAACGGTCCAAAACATCCTCTACGCCATGACCAGCATTTTTCTAGTCGGCCCGATGGGCTCAGGCAAGAGTACCGTTGGTCGAGCCCTGGCTCGCAAGATCGGTTATCGCTTCGTCGACAGCGATCGCGAAATCGAAGCCCGTTGTGGCGTCGATATCCCCACCATCTTCGACTACGAAGGCGAATCCGGCTTTCGTGAGCGAGAATCTCGCATCATCAATGAGCTGACCCAGCTACCAGGCATTGTTCTGGCCACCGGCGGGGGTGCCGTTCTGCGACCGGAAAACCGGCAGCACCTGATGAGCCGTGGCCATGTGATATTGCTGCAGGTGGATATCAAGGAGCAGTTGCGACGCGTCGGCTTCGATGCCAACAGGCCACTGCTGCAGACAGCCGATCCGGAGGCCCGGCTCAGGGCACTCATGGAAGAGCGAGAGCCGATCTACAAATCGGTGGCCGATGCGGAGATCTCGACCGACTCGCGGCGCATGTATCACGTCGTATCTCGCATCCTCAGACACTTGAAGAAAGCCGATATCAGCCTGGACCCGACTGCCAGCAAGCCGGAACTGACCGACCAGCAGATCGGCGGCTGCGAGCCACTGCGACGTCCCGACGCTGACTAGTCCTGCCCGCCGGTAATACAGCAGCGCCTGACGTTGCGCTTGTTATTGACCCTGGCCGACAATGCCTTGCGCAAGGCTCCATATGCAAGAGTGATCATGGCTTGATCACACAGCGGCTTACATTACACTAGGGGCTCTACATTTCCGCTTTGACTGTGCTGGTAACCATGCAAACCGTTAATATCGATCTCGGACACCGAAGCTACCCGATCCATATCGGCTCTGGCTTGCTTGATCAGCGTGGCCTGATTGCAGAACGTGTGCGCAACCGCGCCATGGTCGTCACCAATGAGACCATCGCCCCGCTGTATCTGGATCGCACGTTGGCCAGCCTGGGCAATATCCCTTCATCCAGCGTCATTCTGCCCGATGGTGAATCCTTCAAGAATCTGGACGAACTGAATCGTATCTTCACCGCCCTGCTCGAAGAGAACTTCGATCGCAACTGCACGCTGATTGCTCTGGGCGGCGGTGTGATCGGTGACATGACAGGCTTTGCAGCCGCCAGCTATCAACGAGGTGTCGACTTTCTGCAGGTGCCGACAACCCTGCTGGCACAAGTCGACTCATCGGTCGGTGGCAAGACCGGTGTCAACCATGCCCTGGGCAAGAACATGATCGGCGCCTTCCATCAGCCGGTGGCCGTCATCGCCGACATGAGCACGCTTGCCACGCTTGAAGAACGGGAACTGCGCGCCGGACTGGCAGAGGTCATCAAGTACGGATTCATCATAGACAGTGATTTCTTCACCTGGCTGGAAGACAACATGGACGCCCTGCTGGCACGTGACACGGATGCGACCGGTGAAGCCGTACGCCGCTCCTGCGAAATCAAGGCACGAGTGGTCGAAGCTGATGAACGTGAGCACGGTCTGCGGGCGCTGCTCAACCTGGGCCATACCTTCGGGCATGCCATCGAGGCTGCCATGGGCTATGGACGCTGGCTGCATGGCGAGGCCGTGAGTGCCGGCATCGCCATGGCACTCGACACCTCGGTCCGCCTCGAGCTGATCGATGAAGGCACCCGAGAACGCGGCCTGAAATTGCTGGAGCGTGCCGGTTTGCCCATATCCCCTCCCTCACAGATGACTCCTGACACTTTTTTGCGATACATGGCCCGAGACAAGAAAGCCAGCGGGGGGGCTATCCGCCTGATTCTGCTCGACAGCATCGGCAAAGCCCATGTCAGTGCCGATTTTGACCAGAATGCACTGCACGCCACATTGGCGCATTACGCCGGCTGATTGGCCTGCAATGTCACGAAAAGTACCTTTGCAGGGCTTGCCGGGGTACACAAGGGGTAACGACAGGGCAATTTGCAGTCATTTACCCCAATGACATCCTGCGACCTGCCTCACGGTTATAGTAAGATCACGCATCCACAGTTCTAGTAGCCAAGCATGCCGTCACAGGACGCATTGGACATCCATCAGACAGCACAACTGTCTGACGTCACTCTATCCGCGCTGCAGCTGATCCAGCAGCCGTTCGGCCCTGCTGCGTCTGACACAGAGACCTTCACCGACGACACCAGCCTTGAACAGCTGGGGGATGTCAAACAGGCACTTGTCAGTGGCGATGATCTGCTGCTGATTCTGGGTGAAGCCGGAGCCGGCAAGAGCGTGCTTCTGCATCAGCTGGGCATCAACAGCGGCCAGAGCATTCAGTGCTTCGCCGTCAAGGGTAGCCCGCGGTTCAGCACACTCAATCTGTTTGCCGGCATGCTGGAAGCCTTCAAGCGCAAGCCGCCGGAGAGTCTCAAGGAAATTCTGGACGAGCTGATGCCCTGCCTGCAGACCATGGTGGCGCGCAATACGCTGAGCGCCATCGTGCTGGACGACGCCGATCAGATCAGCGAGGCCGAACTGACTCAACTGCTCAGCAGCATGCTGTACATCAACAGTCAGGAAGAAACCCTCATGCGCGTGGCACTGGCCGCGCCGCCGGAGTTCGAGGACCGCATCCCCGATCTGCTGCCGGAAGGGGCCGACCTGCCCTATTCGAGCCTGACCATCGAAGGAATGAACGGCGACAGGGCCGTCGAATATCTCTCTTTCCGTCTGGAGCAGGCCGGTTACACCGGAGAACTGCCCTTTTCAGATCAGGAGCTGGACGACATCATCGGACAATCCGGAGGATTGCCCGGCAGCCTGCATTCAGCCGCAGCCGGCGTGCTGAACCAACTGTTCGACCCGATGCAGCATCCCCCCATGGACGAGCTGCAGAGCGTCAGCAAGCCGCCCCTGCTGCAATCGCGGAACGCAAAGTTCGGCCTCGGAGCACTGGCCGTCTTGTTGATTGCCGGCGGTTTGATGATGTTCACACCGGATGCCGCCGATGAAGAACAACGCTACGCGGATAACAACAGCACCACTGAGCCCCTGGCGACCCGTCGCCTCGGCGGT
>CBDUIJ010000213.1:0-9970 GCA_965367215.1 uncultured Granulosicoccus sp. | reverse complement strand
AGGGCAGCCAGCAACAACAGGGTTGTCGTTCGTTTCATGGTCGGACCTCGTTTGCTCGAACTGGTTACACGGACTCCCCTCGGACTTGCGTCAGAGTTGGTCTCCCGGGCTTTTGTCCCGCCGTGTAACCTCGCTGCAAAAAATCGAGGTCGAGTGCTCTCGGACCAGTCACTGCAAATGCAGCCGGAACCCTAGCGCTCTATTGATCAGATTGACTTGCGTACTGCCACAAGAACTGAGGGGTGCTTGTAACGGTAATATCGCAATACTGATGCCAGTCAACAATAATCTTTAAAATCAGTACCTTGTAAAATTTCAGATAGAAAAAACAGTCGACTCCCGCACCATCGTGGAGCAGAGACAAGCTCACACGACCCCTCATGGTGCGTTGTCAGCAGTTTTTCATTCCACTGTTGACGGCAAACCCTGCCCGCCTGCAGGCGTCGTTTCAAAGCGATGCCCGAAACCGCTGATCAGGTGTTTGCACTCGGCAATGGCCTTCTGCAATTCGGTTGATCCCAGCGACTGCTTGTGCGCCTCCCGGCTTTCCCAGACCTCGGTGATCCACAGGGCGTTCTCGTCCATGGTGTCGCGCGCCACGACGTAACTCAGACAACCGGGCATGTTACTGCTCGCGTCGAGCAGGATCCTGATCAGCGCTTCCCGGCGATTGGGAACCGCCATCATCTTTCCGATTATTCCGTGCATTCAGCTGTCCCTGAACCTGTTTCGAATGAATGGTGCAGCAATGATAGACCAGCTGCTCACAAGGTAGCCGCCACACGTGTTCCCTGATCAATGGCGCGTTTGGCATCCAGCTCGGCTGCCACATCCGCGCCCCCGATCAGATGCACGGACTTGCCAAGCTGTTCCAGGGGCGATTGCAATTCTCGCAGTGGCTCCTGCCCTGCGCAGACAATGATGTGATCAACCGCGAGCAGCCGAGCCTCACCGTTGACAGTGATATGCAAACCCTCGTCATCGATCCTCACATATTCACAGCCGTTCAGCATCTGTACGTCACGCATTGCCAGTGAGCGGCGATGAATCCAGCCCGTGGACTTGCCCAGGCCCTTGCCCACCTTGGTCTGTTTTCTCTGCAACAGAAAGATCTCCCGGTTCGGCACATGGGTGGGATTGAAATCCGTCACACCACCGGCAGATTCGAAGCTGGCATCAATGCCCCACTCGGCCATGAACGTCTTCGGGTTGAGGCTGGCATCACTGCCCTCGTGCAGAAGATACTCTGCGATATCGAAGCCGATGCCACCGGCACCGATGATCGCGACCCGCGCGCCCACGGTCGCATGACCGCGCAGTACGTCGATGTAGGACAGCACCTTGGGATGTTCGATTCCATCGATAGCCGGGGTACGTGGCGACACACCGCTGGCCAGCAGTATCTCGTCGAAGTCTTGCAGCTCCGCAGGATTCTCCACTCGGTGATTCAGGCGAAGTTCAACCCCTGTCAACTCGATCTGTTTGCCAAAGTAGCGCAGGGTTTCGTTGAACTCCTCCTTGCCGGGCACCTGTCGGGCCATGTTGAACTGGCCACCGATCTCACCGGCACTGTCGATCAGGGTCACTCGATGTCCTCTGCGTGCTGCGGTGGTGGCTGCTGCAAGCCCTGCAGGTCCAGCCCCGACCACACACACGGACCTGGGCACAGCCGCGGGCTCTATCAACAATTCGGTTTCGTGACAGGCACGAGGATTGACCAGACAGCTGGCTCGCTTCTTCTGGAAGACATGATCAAGACAAGCCTGGTTACAGGCAATGCAGACGTTGATCTCGTCCTGCCTGCCCTGCATGGCCTTGAGCGGAAATTCGGCATCGGCCAGAAAGGGTCTGGCCATGGACACCATGTCCGCATCGCCATTGGCGACGATCTCATTGGCGACCTGTACGGTGTTGATCCGGTTGGTTGCCACCAGAGGAATGCCCACTTCCGGCTTCAGCTTGCCCGTTACCGAGGCGAAAGCGCCTCGCGGTACCATGGCGGCAATGGTCGGGATACGTGCTTCATGCCAGCCGATACCCGTGGTGATCAAGGTGGCACCAGCAGATTCAACCGCCCTGGCCTGCTTCACGATGCTTTGCCAGTCACTGCCGTTTTCCACCAGTTCCAGCATCGACAGGCGATAGATGACAATGAAATCCGGGCCGACCGCCTCACGCACGCGACTGACGATGGCCTCGGCCAGACGCAGTCGTCGTTCGACATCGCCGCCCCATTCATCATTGCGCGTATTCACGCGTGGCGACAGGAACTGATTGATCAGATAGCCTTCCGATCCCATGATCTCGACCCCGTCGTAGCCGGCATCACGTGCCAGAGACGCACTACGGGCGAAAGCCCGAATCTGCGATTCAATGCCGCGACTGGAAAGCGCCCTGGGTTTGAACGGTGAGATCGGCGACTGTTTGTCGGTCGAGGACACCACCAGCGGATGGTAGCCGTAGCGACCGGCATGCAGAATCTGCATGCAGATCTTGCCTCCTTCCTGATGCACGGCGGATGTGACGAGCCTGTGTCGGCCCGCTTGCCAGCGATGACTGAGCGTACCGCTGAACGGTGCCAGCCAGCCGCGGATCGTCGGCGCAATTCCCCCCGTGACGATCAGACCTGCTCCACCGGCAGCCCGCTCGGCAAAATAGGCCGCCAGCTTCGGATAATCGCGCGCCTTGTCCTCCAGGCCCGTGTGCATCGAACCCATGAGAATCCGGTTGGACAGGGTCGTGAAACCCAGGTCAAGGGGCTCGAACAGCGAAGGGTATTGATTGTTCATTCAGTCAAGGTCGTGTTTGATTGCAGGTGCTGTCTATCGGATGAAAACAGCGGCTCGGCATGCCAGACGATAAGGGCGTGCCTGCTGTCAGATTCTGCCATGTTGCCGCAGTCGAATCTGCGTCAGTGTCTCGACCAGCATGGCGGTCAGCAGTCCGAACACCAGAAGACCGTTGGCCGCCGCCAGACCACTCAGCAGACGCCACTCGACCGGCAGCAAGATATCACCGAATCCCAGTGTCGTGAAGGCAACCAGGGCGAAGTAGACAGAAGTTTCGAAACTATCGAAGATGTGCAGCATCCACAAGGCTATCGCCCAGATCCAGACCGATGCCGTCATCATGACAATCGTCCAGAGCATTGCCAGCGACAGGGCCAGAATGAGTTTGATGCCATGAGAGGGGCGCACCAGCCATTTGTGACTGCGAGCCAAAACCACCTCAAGCCCCCACCACGACAAGGCTGCCACGAATGCCGTGGCGCCGATCAGAGCACTGCCGAGTAATAACTGAACCAGCATCGTGGATGAATCCCTCTGTTGCGTACCCGGGTCAGCGTACATTGAATGTCTGGAAAGCAGCAGACCCGGGTGGAACACCATGCCGGATTGCAGAGCCTTGCCTCATCATTCCAGCGTACACCTCTACCGCCGCGCGGTCTCGACAAGCGGCGTTATCCCGTTTATCTGCAGCATTGATCCAGGCAACAGTGAAAATCCCGGGGAGCGCTTGAAGCCGCGAGTTTGAAGCGCATAATGCGCAGCTTGTCCTACAGGCACCGGATGGCACGATAATCACCGGGCGTCTACCTCATGACCGGTTCGATGTCATACCCATCGAACGCAGACTATCCATGCAATGAACAGTTCTTCCAGCACACCCGACCAGCAGGAAGCACCGAGAAGGTGGCTCGGGCTGAATACGCACCGGATCACGCGCTGGTTACCCGCCGCCATCTCCGTGGTCATGCTGGTGGTGGCGATGTTCCTGTTACATCGCACCCTGCAAGGCCTGCAATGGTCCGATGTCAAGTCACACATGAAGGCGCTGGGGCCGCTGCACATCGCTCTGGCACTGCTGCTCACCACAGCCAGCTACCTTGTTCTGACCCTCTACGACTGGCTGGCACTGAAATACGTTCGATTCGAACTGCCCTGGAGGCGCATGGCGCCTACCGCATTCAGTGCCTACGCCATTGGCAACAACGTCGGGCTGGCCACACGGTCCGGAGGCGCCATTCGCTACCGAGCCTATACGGCGGCAGGCATCGATGCCACGCGTATCGCTCATATCGTGTTTTTCTGCTCTTCCACCTTCTGTATCGGTGCAGGCCTGCTACTGGGCATCACCTTGATGCTCGAACCCACCAGGCTGCTGACCCTGCTTTCACTGCCAGCAGGTGTTCTCCGCCCCGTCGGTCTGTTGCTGTTTCTGGCGCCCTTGATCTATATCGCATGGACGTCCAAGCCATCTGCCGCCTTGAGCGTCGGCGGCTGGAGGATCGAGATGCCCACCACCCGGATAGCCTGCGCTCAGGTACTTGTCGGCAGCCTGGATCTGATCATCGCCTCCCTGGTGCTGTATGTTCTTCTACCGGCAAATAACGAACTGAGCTTTCTGGCGTTTCTCGGCATCTATCTGCTGTGCCTGGCACTCGCCGTCGTCAGTAATGTACCCGGCGGTATCGGTGTGTTCGAAGGCGCCATGCTGCTGTTGATGCCCTCGGTATCCCATGCCGAGCTGCTGGGTGCGCTGCTGGTCTACCGAATCGTCTACTACCTGCTGCCGTTCATCCTCACTCTTGTTCTGCTGGTAACGCAGGAATCCATGGCGAGACGTCAGCAGCTCGGTGCCGTATTGAACCAGAGCACGCTGATCCTCACGCGCGCCGCGCCGCAGATCATCAGCGTCACGGTATTCGTGGCGGGCGCGGCCCTGCTTTTCTCCGGCAGCCTGCCCAGCGATGCGGCTCGTCTGCACTACCTGAGAGAGTTCATACCGGATTCTCTGATGCAGCTTTCACACTTGCTGGGCAGTATATTCGGTCTGATGCTGCTGATTCTTGCTCGCGGGCTGTACCGGCGTCTGGAAGGCGCATTCTGGGTGGCGCTGCTGGTGTTGTCGCTGGGCATGCTCGCATCCCTGGTGAAAGGCTTCGATTACGAAGAGGCGACCGTCATGCTCCTGGCAGCCGGTGTTCTCTGGTCGGGACGCCACCAGTTCAATCGCCGCGCCTCACTGCTGGATGAACCCTTCACCAGCGGCTGGCTGCTGAGCATACTGATGATCTGTGGCGGTGCCATCTGGCTGGGCTTCTTTGCACAGCGGCACGTCGACTACAGTAATGCGCTGTGGTGGAATTTCGCGATCAACCATGATGCCCCCCGGATGTTGCGTGCCAGCCTGGCTGTGGTCATCGGCTTGATGGTGTTCGCCCTGGCGCGACTGCTCAGAACCTCCCCCGGCGCCAGCCTGCCAGCCACGGCCGAAGACATCGAGCGAGCCGCTGCCATTCTGCCCTTGAGCTCTCAGGCAGAGGCCTGTGTGGCCATGACGGGCGACAAGCGATTCCTGTTTCACCCGGACAATGATGCCTTCATCATGTATCAACTGTCCGGGCGCAGCGTGGTTGCCATGGGAGATCCTGTCGGCAACGCGGCACACTTCCAGGCACTGGTGTGGCAGTACCGCGAACTGTGCGATCAACTGGACAAGCGCTGCGTCTTCTACCAGGTCAGCCAGCCGCATCTGCCACTGTATATCGACCTGGGTCTGACCCTGTCCAAGCTTGGCGAAGAGGCCATCGTACCGCTGGCAAGCTTCACTCTGGAAGGCAAGAAGCAGGCGGAATTTCGTCAGGCCAGAAACCGGGGCCTGCGCGATGGTGCCCGGTTCTCGATAGTCCCGGCCACTCAGGTCGAACCCCTGCTGGCTGAACTGCGGCAGGTATCGGATGACTGGTTGCAGAAGAAACACGTACGGGAAAAAGGCTTCTCCATCGGTTCCTTTGACGAAGCCTACCTCCAGCGCTTCGACCTGGCCGTGGTACGTTTCGAAGGCAGGATCGTCGCTTTTGCCAATCTGTGGGAATCCGGGGACAAGTCGCAGCTGTCCATCGATCTGATGCGTCATACCGAAGACGCGCCAAGGATCATCATGGATTATCTGTTCACCGAACTGATGCTCTGGGGCAAGGAACAGGGGTATCGGCAATTCAGCCTTGGCATGGCTCCCCTGTCAGGCCTGGAAAACCATCCACTGGCGACACTCTGGACCAAGACCGGCAATCTGGTGTTTCGTTTCGGTGATGAGTTCTACAACTTCGACGGGCTACGACGCTACAAGTCGAAGTACCACCCGGAGTGGCATTCGAAGTACCTGGCGGCGCCCGGCGGCATCGCCCTGCCTCGCGTTCTGCTTGATGCAACAACACTGATCTCCGGAGGCGTCAAGGGCGTATTTTCCCGCTAGATTGACCACTGATGCGTACAACTGTTCTTCTCACCTTGCTGGCGACAGGCGCCATCGCCGTCATCTGCCTGTCCTTCGCCCGCCCCTATCTGCCCGATCTCTGGCGCTTCGCCTGGTGGCGCGTGCTGTCACCACCGGCTCTGACGGGCGAGGTCAACTCCGGCGATGCCTCGATCCATTATCGTGTATCCGGTCAGGGTGAACCCCTGTTGCTATTGCACGGTGGTTTGAGTTCCAGCCTTGACTGGTACGCCCAGCTGCCCGAGTTGTCCCGACATTTCAAGGTCGTGAGCATCGACTCACGCGGACACGGACAATCGACGCTGGGTCATCAGACCTATGGCTACTCACTGCTGGCAGACGATGTCATCGCGGTGATGGATGAACTGGGTATTGCAGATGCAGACATCGCCGGCTGGAGCGATGGCGGCAACATTGCGTTGCTTCTTGCCCGATACCAACCAAAGCGCGTCAGGCGTGTCATGGCCATCAGTGCCAACGCCCACCCGGACGGCTTGACTCGGCAGGCCAGCGAGCTGATTCAGGGTATCGACCCTGAAAAACCGCCCTTGTTGATGCAAGCGCTGTATTTCTTTCAGTCACCCCATCCGTCCAGACTGGTCAGACTACGCCGCGAGGTGCTGAGCATGTGGCAGCGTGGTCCGCACTTCAGCTGCGAGGACCTCAACAGTATCAGCGCACCAGTGGCGCTGATGATTGGCGAAAACGATGACATCGCCCGGGGGCACGCCGAGCAGATGCTGGCGTGCCTGCAACACGGCTCACTGGACGTGCTCTCCTCGGTGGGTCACTCCGTACCCCAATCCGCACCCGGGCGAGTATTGACTCGAATGCTGCAGTTCTTTGGTGAAGAACACCGCGGCCACTAGTGGATCAGCTTGCCGGAGGGGCGCACGCAGACTCTGCGTACACCTGATTTCCCGATCGACCTACCAGTGCCGCGGCGCAGGTACTAACGCTTATACTTTCGCTGCCAGCTGACGCAGCACATAATGCAGGATGCCGCCATTACGCAGGTAATCCCATTCCACGTCGGTATCCACCCGCACGATGGCTTCGAAGTCGGTGCTCTTGCCTTCTGCATTCACCGCGCTGACCGTCACCTTGCCCGGCTGCTCTTCCAGCGATGAAATGCTGAAAGTCTCCTCCCCGCTCAGTTGCAAAGGCTCCACACCTTCACCGGGCAGGAACTGCAAGGGCAGTACGCCAAAGCCAACCAGATTGGACCGGTGAATACGTTCATAGCCTTCGGCAATGACCGCTCGAACACCCAGCAGACTGACGCCCTTGGCAGCCCAGTCACGACTGGAGCCCGTGCCGTATTCCTTGCCGGCCAGTACCACCAGTGGCACCTTCTCCTTCTGATACTGCATCGCCGCATCGAATATGCTGACAGTCTCGGACTCCGGCAGATGTCGCGTGAAACCGCCTTCCACCCCCGGCACCAGCAGGTTCCTCAAACGCACGTTGGCGAAGGTACCGCGCATCATCACTTCATGGTTGCCTCGACGAGACCCGTAACTGTTGAAGTCTCCCGGCTTGATACCCAGCGAGCTGAGATACTCACCGGCCGCACTGTCGGCACCGATGGCACCTGCCGGCGAGATGTGGTCGGTCGTCACCGAGTCTCCCACCATGACCAGACAACGTGCCTCTTCGATGGGCTGCAGCGCAGGCACCTCGGCTGTCATGCCGGTGAAGAACGGCGGTTGCTTGATGTAACTGGATTCCGGCCAGGTATAGGTCTTGTCATCCGGTGTATCCAGTCGACGCCAGTCTTCCGTGCCTTCGAACACGTCTGAATAACGCTGGCGGAACAGGGTCGAGCTGATGTGTTCTGCCACCAGATCCGCAATTTCCTGCGGAGAAGGCCAGAGATCCTTCAGAAACACGTCGTTGCCATCAGCGTCCTGTCCCAGGGGATCATTGGCGAAGTCATGCAGCATGGATCCGGCCAGCGCATAGGCGACAACCAGCGGTGGCGAGGCCAGATAATTGGTGCGCACCTGCTGATGTATGCGCCCTTCGAAATTGCGATTACCCGACAGTACCGAGGAGACAACCAGACCGCGCTCACGGATGGCATCACTGATCTCGTCGTCCAGAGGGCCAGAGTTGCCAATGCAGGTGGTACAGCCGAAACCGACGACGTTGAAGCCCAGATTCTGCAGGGGCTGCATGAGATTCGCCGCTTCAAGATAGCCGGTAACCACCTGCGAGCCGGGAGCCAGAGACGTCTTGACCCAGGGCTTGCGGGTCAGGCCGATCTCGCTGGCACGCTTCGCCAGCAGGCCTGCAGCCATCATGACATAGGGGTTCGATGTATTGGTGCATGAGGTGATGGCGGCGATGACGATGTCACCGTGCTGCAACTCGTGTTCGCCGTCTCCATTCCCGGATTGCGGGCCGACATCGTCCGCCTCGACTGCCTTGTCATGGCCGATGGCGCTGTCGCCACCTTCCCTCACGAAATCCGCCTCGCTCGACGGCTCATCCTCTGAGGTGCCTTTTTCCACTTGCTGATTGTCGGCAAGATATCCATCCAGGTATTCCCTGAACGCACTTACCGATGAACTCAGCGCAATTCTGTCCTGTGGCCGTTTCGGCCCGGCAATGCTGGGCTCCACCTCGTCCAGATTCAGGGTCAGAGACTCGGAATAATCGGCCGCCGCTGCACCGTCCTCACGCCACAACCCCTGCATTCGCGCATAACTTTCGACGCGCTCGATCACATCTGCATCACGGCCGGACAGTTCCAGATACTTCAGGGTTTCTGCATCCACCGGAAAGATGCCGCAGGTGGCACCGTACTCCGGCGCCATATTGCCGATGGTGGCGCGATCTGCCAGCGGCAGGCCCGACAATCCATCACCGTAGAACTCGACAAACTTGCCGACCACGCCATGCGCTCGCAGCATCTGCGTGACCTTCAATACCAGGTCGGTTGCGGTGGCGCCGGCTGGCAGACTGCCGACAATCTCGACACCCACGACATCAGGAATGAGCATGGACATCGGCTGACCCAACATGGCCGCTTCTGCTTCTATGCCTCCCACGCCCCAGCCCAATACGCCCAGTCCATTGATCATGGTGGTGTGTGAATCGGTGCCAACCAGCGTATCGGGGTAGACCCATGTGTCGCCGTCGATCTGCTTCGTACTGACAACATCGGCCAGATATTCCAGGTTCACCTGATGCACGATGCCGGTGCCCGGTGGCACGACGCGAAAATTCTCGAAGGCCTGTTGTCCCCAGCGCAGAAACTGATAGCGCTCACGGTTACGCTGGAACTCCAGTTTGGTATTCAGATCCAGCGCCTGCTGCGTACCGAACTTGTCCACCATGACAGAGTGATCGATGACCAGGTCGACCCTTTCCAGTGGGTTGATCGTCTCCGGGTTGCCACCGAGCTGACTGATGGCATCTCGCATGGCCGCAAGATCGACAATGGCGGGCACACCTGTGAAGTCCTGCAGAATGACACGAGCCGGTGTGAAGGCTATCTGTTCTTCGGATTTCGACTGACTATCATGCTTGAGAAGCGCTTCGATCTGCGCCGCCGTGACCGTTCCGCCGTTTTCATTGCGGAGCAGGTTCTCCAGCATGATCTTCAGTGAATAAGGCAGTCGGCTCACCGAGTATTCCTTCTCCAGCACATCCAGCCGGTGACACTGAAAACTCGTGGATCCGC
>CBDUIJ010000212.1:0-9970 GCA_965367215.1 uncultured Granulosicoccus sp. | reverse complement strand
GAGTTAACGACCGAGTACCGCGACACGATTACTCATCGCCGCCTGTATCTCCTTGACTGACTTGAGGGCACGCCGCAATCGCTCACGATCTGCTGCCGGCAGCAATGCCGGGTCGACGAAGTTGTCAGGCTTCTGCCCCTGCTTTATCTGTTTGACCTGATGCCGGAGCCTGATCATCAGGATCACCTCATGCGCATCCCTCAGGCTCAGCGCACCCGACTGGCTCAACACTGGCGAGTCCACGCCTGCCCCCAGTCGTTCCATGGTATTGACTTGTGGAATGCCGGTAGACAGCGCATAGACACGAGCCAGGTCGACGATGGGAACCACACCACCGTGTTTCAGATCGATCTTGCCACGATTCTCACCGGATGACTCTTTACGGAACCGGCCGAACATCCCCAGCTGAGGTCGATGCGTCAGGCTGTTGCTACTCATATGAGCCACAAACAGGCTGTTTTTACGAGCTCTGGCAAGCACGTCGTCGCGCAAGGGTTCATACAATGATGCAGTACCGTGTATGGGTCGCAGATCGAACATGACACTCGCCAGCATCTGAGCCGTCGGCCCGGGGCGCTCGATCCATTCATCGAAATAGTCACGCCAGACAGACACCGGTTGTCGCCATTTCGGATTGCTCGCCATCATGTCGCCCGGGCAATACACATAGCCCGATTCATCCAGCCCGTCGCAGACAAAATCGGCCAGTTGCGCAAAGTACTCTCCATGGATAGCCGGATTGTATTGCTCATCCAGCATCAGACAGTTGTCCTGGTCTGTCGCGCCGGTCTGTTCCTGCCGGCCTTGCGAGCCGCAGGCCAGCCACACATAGGGGACCGGTGCCGGACCGAACTGCTGCTCTGCCAGTTCCAGAAGCCTGCGTGTTACCGCACCCGTGATGGAGCTCATGATACGTCCGGTCTCGAAGGCACTACTGCCATTGCTGATCAGTGAAACCAGCAGCCGGGGTAGCTGTTGCACGATAGCTGCGATTTCCGCACTCGACTTCATGCGGCTGATATCACCGACCATGAACACGGATGAGGCAACCTGGTGCCGGATAAGGTCAGTCTGGGTCACGATTCCAACCAGCCTGCCCTCACTGCAGACCGGCATATGGGCAATTCTGTGCCGAGTCATCAGGGTCAATACATCGAGCACACTCTGTTCGGGGCTCACATACAACGGCTGCGAGGTCATCACGGTACTCACCGCCAGGTCTACTGACACGCCGCTGGCAACAACCCGGCCGACGAAATCCGCCTCGGTAACAAGTCCGACCAGAGAATCTTCACTGACCACAGGCAGGCAGGAGATGCGATGCTCCAGCATGCGCTGCGCACCCAGTTTGATGGAGTCTGTCTGGTCGATGGTGTGCGGGCTGGAGCTCATCAACTCACAGACCTTCACACTGGACAGACGCTCCGAACCCGCCTCGGCATAGACCGACGCGGACGTGTTGCGAGCAGCAGTAGTGGCCGATGACGACGGCATGTTCTCGCTCACCGGTTGAGCAGCACGGGACTCTTCAGGGTTATTCGACATATCGTTTTCCTGCTCTTTGCGTCGCATCAATATACGCCAACAACTCAGCTACCCGTTGACTGGCATCAACAACGGCAATAGCGATGTCGCTACACGACCATGGGCCAAGGACACCACCGAAAAAAAAGGGCCTGCATTCACATGCAAGCCCTTCTCATTTTCATCAATCAAAGCGTGAACCGGACTGACAAGTACTTTTGTCAGCCCGGTTGTCAGGCCTTAGTGATCCGTTGCTGCTCCAGCACCGCGAGGTACACGGATACTCTCGACCAGCTCAACGATCTCACGAGGTGGCTCATCAGTCGCATTGGATACAGTGAAGGCGACTGCGAAGTTGATCATCGCACCAACCGCACCGATGGACAGAGGCGAAATACCGAATATCCAACCATCCGGCGTATCAGACAGCTGATTGGTTCCCGGAATGAAGAACCAGCCCTTGTACATGAAGATATAGGTGATGGTGAAGAACAGACCGACCAACATGCCGGCTACTGCGCCCTTGTTGTTCACCCGAGTGGAGAAGATACCCATCATCAGTGCCGGGAAGATGGTTGCCGCAGCCAGACCGAATGCCAGGGCCACCGTTTGTGCCGCAAATCCCGGTGGATTCAACCCCAGCCAGGTTGCGACCGCGATGGCAACCGCCATGGCCAGACGCGCTGTCAGCAGTTCCCCCTTCTCCGAGATGTTCGGAGCAAGCGTGCCCTTGACCACATCGTGACTGACCGCAGAGGATATCGCGAGCAACAATCCTGCTGCCGTTGACAAGGCTGCTGCCAGACCACCTGCTGCCACCAGAGCAATTACCCACTTTGGCAGAGCCGCAATTTCCGGATTGGCCAGAACGATGATGTCACGATTGACATCCAGTTCAGAACCTTTCCAGCCATTGGCTTCGGCAGTGGCTGCAAACTCTTCCGAAGAATCGTTGTAGAGCTGAATGCGGCCGTCACCGTTCTTGTCTTCGAACTTCAACAGACCGGTAACTTCCCAGTTCTTCATCCAGTCAGGTCGTTCGTCATACTTCAGAGACTCAGCCTGTGCACCACCTGGGTAGATGGTATCCATGAGGTTCATGCGAGCCATCGCACCTACAGCCGGAGCCGTCAGGTACAGCAGCGCGATGAAAACCAGAGCCCAGCCCGCAGACCAACGTGCGTCAGCAACCTTGGGTACGGTGAAGAAGCGGATGATGACGTGAGGCAGACCAGCAGTACCAATCATCAGAGACAAGGTGAACAGAACCATGTTCAGCGTGTTGGTGTGATGTTCGGTGTAGGACTGAAAGCCCAGGTCGGTGACGATCTGGTTCAGTTTGGTCAGCAGAGGAACACCGGATGCAGCGTGATCGGCGAACAGGCCGATAGGCGGAAGTGCAACACCTGTCAATTGCAGGGAGATGAAGATGGCCGGAACCGTATAGGCAAGGATCAGTACGCAGTACTGAGCAACCTGCGTATAGGTAACGCCTTTCATGCCACCCAGAACCGCATAGAAGAATACGATTGCTGCGCCGATGAACAGACCCGTGTCGTTGCTGACTTCCAGAAAGCGAGAGAATGCAACACCAACACCCGTCATCTGACCGATTACATAAGTGATCGATGCAATGATCAGACAGGCAACGGCAACCATGCGAGCCGTGGTGCTGTAGAAGCGATCACCGATGAATTCAGGAACCGTGAATTTGCCAAACTTGCGCAGATACGGTGCCAACAGCAGGGCAAGCAGCACGTAGCCACCAGTCCAACCCATCAGATACGAGGAGCTGTCATAGCCAGAGAAGGCGATGAGGCCGGCCATGGAGATGAATGACGCTGCCGACATCCAGTCAGCCGCAGTCGCCATGCCGTTGAGGACAGGATGGACCCCGCGACCGGCGGCGTAGAATTCGGACGTCGAGCCTGCTCGTGCCCAGATAGCGATGCCGATATACAGGAGGAAGGTTCCTCCTACAAACAGCAGATTGAGTGTGTACTGTTCCATGTGTTTAGCCCTATTCCTCTTCTACGCCGAATTTCTTGTCCAGCGAGTTCATGCGCCACGCGTAGAAGAAAATCAATATCAGAAATACAATGATTGATCCCTGTTGAGCAAACCAGAAACCCAGGTCGGTGCCACCGACGGCAATACCCGACAACAGAGGGCGCAGAATGATTCCGAACCCGAATGAGACAACCGCCCAGATAACCAGGCAGAATTTGACCAAGCGTATATTGGCCGACCAATATTCGTTGCTAGAAGAATTTTCAGACACTCGACAGTACCTCCTGAAGCAGATGCTTCTGGTTTTTATAATGGAAATTTAAGGGTCCGGTCAGCACCAGAGAAACATCGAACAAAGCATGATGATCTCTGGCCATGACCGGATTTACTTCAAGACAGCGTCATGCCCTGGTCAGGCATTGGCGCGGTTTTCTATCAGCTCGTCGACGACGCCAGGATCTGCCAGCGTTGACGTGTCACCGAGTGCGGCGTAATCGTTCTCCGCGATCTTGCGAAGAATTCGACGCATGATCTTGCCCGAACGTGTTTTCGGTAAACCGGGTGCCCACTGGATGAGATCCGGTGAAGCAATAGGTCCGATTTCCTGTCTCACCCAGGAGACAAGTTCCTTGCGAAGCTCTTCGGTAGGCGTTTCACCTTCCATCAGGGTGACATAGGCATAGATACCCTGGCCCTTGATGTCATGAGGAAATCCGACAACTGCCGCTTCGGACACCTTGGCATGAGCCACCAGAGCCGACTCGACTTCAGCCGTGCCCATACGATGTCCAGATACATTGATGACATCATCGACCCGGCCGGTAATCCAGTAGTAGCCGTCTGCATCACGGCGACATCCGTCACCGGTGAAGTAATAGCCCTTGAAGGTCTCGAAATACGTGGACACGAAACGCTCATGGTCGCCGTAGACCGTTCGCATCTGACCAGGCCAGCTGTCACGTATGCACAGCACACCCTCGGCTTCAGTCTGCGTCTGCTCGTTGCCTTCCGCATCCAGAATGACCGGTTGCACACCGAAGAAAGGTCGTGTCGCAGAACCAGGCTTGGTCGCAGTGGCGCCCGGCAAAGGCGAGATCAGGATACCGCCGGTTTCAGTCTGCCACCAGGTGTCGACAATCGGGCAGCGGCCCTTGCCAACAACTTCGTCGTACCACTTCCAGGCTTCCGGGTTGATGGGCTCGCCGACCGATCCCAGAACTCGCAAGGTGGACAGATCAGCCTTGTTGACGTGCTCTTCACCAGCTCCCATCAGCGCGCGAATGGCGGTTGGTGCCGTGTAGAAGATGTTGACCTTGTGCTTTTCACACACATCCCAGAACCTGGATGGGCTGGGGTATGTGGGCACACCTTCGAACATCAGGGTGGTTGCACCGTTGGCCAGCGGTCCATAGACAATGTAGCTGTGCCCGGTGACCCAACCGACATCCGCCGTACACCAGTAGATATCACCATCGTGATAGTCGAACACGTATTCGTGAGTCATTGATGCGTAGACCAGATAACCACCGGTCGTGTGCACAACGCCCTTGGGCATGCCGGTTGATCCGGAGGTATACAGAATGAACAAGGGGTCTTCCGCGTTCATTCTTTCGGGTTCGCAATCGGCCGAAACCGCCTGAGTCTGCTCGTGATACCAGTAATCCAGGCCATCACGCATATCGATCTTGCCGCCGGTGCGTTGCACCACAACCATACGGACCTCATGAGCAACCTTTGCCAGCGCCTTGTCAGCATTGGCCTTCAGAGGCACGCTGCGCCCGCCGCGCAAACCTTCATCAGACGTTACTACAAGCTTGGCGTTCGACCCGGTAATGCGATCCGCCAGAGCATCTGCACTGAATCCGCCAAAAACGATGGAGTGGATGGCGCCGATTCGTGCGCAAGCCAGCATGGCGTAGGCCGCTTCCGGAATCATCGGCATATACAGAATGACTCTGTCACCTTTCTCGACACCCAGCGACTTGTAGACATTGGCAAGACGGCAGACGTGTTCGTGAAGTTCCTTGTAGGTGATCTTCTTGTCGTCGGATGGATCATCACCTTCCCAGATGATCGCAACCTGGTCGCCTCGTGAGGCAAGGTGCCTGTCTATGCAGTTGACACTGACATTGAGCTCTCCGTCTTCATACCACTTGATGGAGACATCCGGATATTCGAAAGTGGTGTTCTTGACCTTGGTGTAGGGCGTCATCCAGTCCAGACGCTTGCCCTGCTCACCCCAGAACGCATCCGGATCATCAACCGACTGCGCATACATCGCCTGATACTTGGCATCGTCAACCAATGCACTGGCAGCGAATTCGGCCGGAACTGGCCGTAGATCATTACTCATGACTTCTGCTCCTTTTCCTGTTCAGTACGCTGGTCCGAATGCTTCATCGCACACCATGACTGCCCCATAAGAGTTCTTGCAGCCATGAATCACAACAGCGTTGAGGCTTGAATCCAGCGTCAATTTTTTCCCTTGAAATACAACTACTTAACAAACATACGATTCAAAGTCGACTTTTTGACGGCCTCTTTCAACATACTTGTTACCAAAAGTAACAACAAAGTACCTGTTAGTCACCACCTAAACCACTGGAAACCCTGTCGCCCCTGAAAATAATTCAAATTCTTTGATTTTAGGCAAACGAGCAAGGAGTAATGGCCCCTGATCCGGATGAGACAGCCTGATCCAGAAGGATCCAGAACCTTGCGAAATCATGCGTAGCGAAAACGGCTTGCACCAATTTGACTCACTCGAACAAGGCATTACCACGTCTGAAACATCAAGGACTTGATCTGAGTCAAGTGAAAGGCGTCACTGGCGCTTGCGAGGAGTGCCTCCTGCGGCAGACTGGCAGGATCACGGTTGTACCTATCAGGGCACAGTTGTATTAATCGGCGGGAAATGCATTATATATCTGCATACGACTCCCCTGCCTGCCCGCAGCCCAGCCACCGTTGCCAGCGTCTGTTCAGTGACCATATATAACTACAAGTGTGACTCCCGACGCTAAGTCGCTCCTGTACTCCTGTCGTACCATACACACATGAACTATTCGAGGTGCAGGTGAGCGCAACCTCTTTGGGTACGGAGCATCAACCGTAGGGACACATGAAAATGAATGACAACCGAAGCCGGCTTCTTGAAATAGCCGAAGGGTCTGTGCAACGCACCGGACTGAAAGCACTGAGTTTTCGAACGCTGGCCGATGAAGTCGGCATCAAGTCTTCCAGCGTGCACTACCATTTTCCCGAGAAATCGGATCTGGCGCGAACACTGATCGAACAATACAGAGACAAGCTCTTTGTAGAACTAAACGCCATAGCGACCAGCGGCGGATCGCTCAGAACGCAGTTTCTGGCGTTCGTCGATGTGTTCGGTGGGATTGCTCATGACAATCGCGTTTGCCTCCTGTGCATGATGGCGTCGGAGTTTGCCGCCTTGAAAGCTGACAATCAGGTGCTGCTGGCCAATGTGTTCACCAATCTGGAAAACTGGCTGGCGAATCTGTTCGACAGCCGGCGCGACGAGCTGGCGACGGAGCTCTCTTCACAGCAGATGGCCCGGCTCGTGATGTCAGGCCTGGAAGGCGCTTTGCTGATCGACCGCGTCATGCACAACTCCGAGCGACTGGATACTCAGAAAACCGCCCTGTTGCAGCTCATGAAGTCGGCAGGCACCAACTCTTTCCAAAGCGCTTGATACGCATGTAGAGAGCCTGACATACAGACTCTCGTCTAGCGCTCGTCCAACCGGCGGCGCAGACAGGCGATATGTTCGGGTCCTACCTCGCAGCAACCACCGATCAAACTTGCTCCCTGCGAAACCCAACGCATGGCAAAATCAGCATGGTTCTCAGGTGACAGGTCGTTCCTGGTCTCCAGTGAACTGACCGTCCCACCCGGCTTCAGCGCGTCAATTGCCGTGAAGCCGTTGGCATAGGCACCGACCGGTACCGAGCTGTCAGCGGCGAAGCGCAGCCACGCCTCATCAATGGTCTCGGGTCGCGAGCAATTGAGCAACAAACCCTGTAGCGGCAACTCACGAAGCGCCTTGATGACATCCGTCAGGGCCTCTCCACCACGCAGGTTCTCCGGGTTCCTGTCATCAAGGGTCATTGCCAGCCAGACCGGCAGGCCTGTCTCACAGGCAGCGGTTGCAGCGGTGACGGCCTCGGCTTGCGAGGCCATCGTCTCACACAGAAAAAGATCGATATGTGGCTCCTGAACGGCACAGATCTGACGGTACAGCTCCAGTGAGCGAGCCGTCCCCGGAGCCAGGTCAGGACGATAGCTGGCGACCAGCGGCGGCAGGCAACCCGTGATTCGCACCTTGTCATTGCCGCCCTTATCCCGTGCACGTAATGCCGCTTCACAGGCACTGACCTGCAGAGCCTCGAACAGGCTCTCATCAGCATCCCTGGCCAGCCTCTCAGGTGTGCTTGAATAGGCATTGATGGTGATGACTTCTGCGCCCGCCCGGATGAAATCCACATGCAGTTGCTCGACCAGCTCGGGTTGCTCCAGCATCACCGTGGCAGACCAGAGCGGCGACGGAGCCTTGCCTGATCGACGAACCAGTTCCTGACCCATACCACCATCGAGCAGCGTGACTTCATGCATTGAATCTGTTTTTCCGTTGACCTGTATCAAAACGCCCGTGAGGCATCAGTCCTTACCATGTAGCTGTTACAACCGAAACACGGAATCTCTCTATTGGGCGATCATGCCACCGTAGACAAGCACCGCAGCAAACAGTCGCCTGGAGACAGTAGTCCATGACAGTGCCGGAAACCGACCTCGATACCACCGCGACAAAGACACCCCATGTTCAGGACGTAGTCACCCTGCTACTCGAACGAGCGCTGGCGACGGCAGATGTTACCACCACCACACTCAAACTGGCGGTAGCTGAAGCCCGATTGGCAGCCAGTAGTGCAGGTCTCATGGCGGCCTTTCTGGTCGTGCTCGTCGTGATGATTCCCATCACCTGGTTGGTGGCACTGGCAACCGCCTTTGCAGCCCTGCAGAGTATGGGACTCAGTGCGCTATCGTCATTGCTCATACTGCTGGGATTACAGCTGGTGATATGCGCATTGATCGCATGGACCATTTTGAAGCTGAGCCGCCTTCTGGCCTTCAAACGCACTCGGGAAGCTCTGCGCTCAAGTCTGAACAGTACCGAAGACAACCAACCTCAACCTACGGAAGCAGATAGTCATGTCACAAACAGCCACCAAGCCTGAAGAACTGAAGAACGCCGCGAAGGAAGTTCTGGACTCTGCAGAGGAGAAGGCCTACGAAACTCTGGAGAAAGCACGGGACAAAGCGGAGGATGTGGTTGACAAGGCTCATGAAATGGAGGCGGAACTGCAACAGTCCGTCGCTGAACTGAGTGGTACGGTCACCAAGTACATCAACGAAAAGCCGCTGCAGGCAGCGGGTATCGCCTTCGCCGCGGGCGTGCTTGCCACCTTGCTGATCAGACGCCGCTAGGCCCGGGAGCGCAGAGGCATGTTGCTCGACAGTAAGAAGTTGGCAGTGGAGCAGGCCTGGTTGAAACGCTGCGATGCTCAATCGAGGCTGGATCACATTGCTCATGAGTGTGACGCGGAGTGTCGCGAGTATTTCTCGCGACCGGCAGCGCTGGTGTGGCCGTTTGCTGCAGGCGTACTGATCACCCGTTTCAAACGCGCAGCACCTGCAACACTCGAGGTGACCAGTCTGGCGCTGTCTGCCCTCAAGGTTGCCGGCAAGGCTTCTCCATTCATCAGGCGTTTCCTGTCATGAACCGTCGAAACGATCTTCTGAATGCCTGGGATTCCCGCGGAGAGTTGCCGGAGGTTCAGCAATTTTCATCGGACTCACGCGAACAGGTTGCCTCGATTTTCCTTGAGCTTGCCAAGTTCAATGAGGGCAAGAATCCTCAGAGCCAACTGAAATCCAGCCTGACGGAGTGGTCGGGCGACCTGGCGTCCATGGCAAATTCGGACGAATTGTCAGTCGCCGCCTTCTGTGCCGAGCTTCGAAGTTGTCAGCTGTCTCTGGTCGAACTGCTGCTTGCCGGCTATCTGGACAAGGTAGAGGATGCCGACATGGCGAAGACTCTCGCTCACACCATGCAGGCCATTGAGCAGCTGATTGAATCCAGCACGCGAAAACTCAAGACGAGCGACGAGGAAAAAGAGGATTCGTCTACCGATGAGCCCAAGGTCAAGGTGAAGACTTTGCAGCATGAGATCCGTACTCCCCTGCAAGGTGCTCTGCTCACGACAGAACTGATGCTTGAAGACGCTCAACAGGGGGATGCCGTGCAGGCGGACGACATCATCGCGGTGCGTCGATCCATCGAGACCGCTGTGCAGATCCTCAACGACTTTGCGGAAAAGCCTCAATGAGCTGAAGAAGAAAACGGGCGGATGGTACC
>CBDUIJ010000211.1:0-10012 GCA_965367215.1 uncultured Granulosicoccus sp. | reverse complement strand
GCAGGACGTGCAGGCTGCATCAGGACAGGCCGACAATACAAATCTGTCTCCCCTGCCCTTCATCGTACTGGCAATCCTGCGAAGCCTCGAGCAGTTTCCGGAGGTCAACGCGCTGTACGATGAAGAGACGGACACCGTCCATCGACACAGTGCCCGGCACGTGGGCATCGCAACCCGGACCGACCAGGGACTGGTAGTGCCGGTCATCCGCCACGCCGAGCAACTGGGGATTCATGCCTTGTCTGCTGAAATCAGGCGGCTCGCGGCTGCGGCGCGTGCAGGCCGGGTTTCGCGGGAAGAGCTCAGTGGCAGCACGATTACCGTGACCAGCCTCGGAGCCCTGGGAGGTATTGCCAGTACGCCCATCATCAACCACCCGGAAGTTGCGATCGTCGGTGTGAACCGCATCGTGCCAAGGGTCGTCATGCGCCACGAGCAGATGACCAGTCGCCAGATGATGAACCTGAGCTCCTCGTTTGATCACCGGATCATCGATGGGCATACCGCAGCGCTGTTTGTTCAGCGTATTCGTGCCTACCTGGAGAGCCCGGTAACACTTTTCATACTGGATTGACGGGACCTGAGGCAATCCGGCATTACACAGGAGCACTCTGCAACGACTTGATTGATATCAATACAAACCGTCTGACAGTATTTCATAGTAGTGGACAGATGCATTCTTCGGAACTCGGAGCCTGATTCGACGTCTCGAACTGTGTGTAATCCACTTCAGCAATCCTGGGAGCGAAGAACAATGGATAGCAATGCAAGAGTCGAGAAATTCATCTCTGACACAAAATCCGGCCTGGCCGGCAACAAGAAGCGCCTGCCACCGGGAACCTTGCCTTTTGTCACCATCACCAGCCAATCCGGCGCGGGTGGAAACCTTCTGGCAAAACAGCTGCTCGAACACATCGAACAGTGTGACTCCGACAATCCGGCATTGCAGGGATGGCGAATCTTTGACAAGAGCATGTGCCAGCAAGTGCTCACACGCGAGCACCTTGCCACCTCCATGAACGATCTGCTCGACGAGAACTATCATTCTCAGATTGCAGAATTCGTCATGGGTATTTTCGGTGATCAGGGAATGCAGAACGTGGCCTACGTCCGGCTGTCGCGTTTCCTGCGTACCGTTGCCTCTCTGGGCAAGGTCATCATCCTTGGCCATGGTGGTGCCATGTCCACACATGGGCTGGCAGGCGGCAATCATCTCAGACTCGTAGCACCGCTGCCATCCCGGGTCGCCCGCATGGCGCCGGTTCTGAACCTGGATGAGGCGCAGACCCTGCGTGAGATCCAGCAAAGGGATCGTGATAGACGCCAACTGTGGAAAACACACTACCAGATCGATAGCGCCGACCCGGAACACTATGACCTGGTCTGCAACACCGAAAGACTCTCGATCGATACCATCGCCGACATTCAGCTGTCACTGCTTCTCGAGCAGGTCGGCGAGAAGCAAGCCGTCACAGGCTGAGCTGTCAACGGTGATGGCAAACGAGGCCTTGCTGCAATCGAAATGACCGACCCGCTCATCAAGAGCGGGCTGGGCATATCAAACCTTCCGGACTTGCATTTCCGAAGAATCACTCTTTCGAGCTGACGAAGTCCTGCAGTGATTGACGCTGTCTGCCCTGCTCATCGTGATTGTCCGGTGCCAGCCAGAGTTCGAAGGCGGTTTTCATCCGAGGCCAGTCCACGTCCAGAATCGCGAACCAGGCAGTGTCTCTATTACGCCCCTTGTAGATGGTTGCCTGTCTGAAGGTACCCTCGTAGGTAAAGCCCAGGCGCCGCGCCGCTGCTTGCGACGCTGCGTTGAGCGCATCGCATTTCCATTCATAGCGTCGATAGCCCAGTTCATCGAACACCCGACGCATCATCAGATACATCGCCTCGGTGGCAGCCCGGGTTCTCTGCAATTGCGGTGAAAAGGCGATATACCCCACTTCAATGACACCGATTTCCGGCTTGATTCTCAGGTAGCTGGCAAAGCCGATCGCCTTGTCGCTGGCCTCATCGATGATGACGTGGAACAAGGGATCCTCCCCGGTACAGGCACCATCCATCCAGTCCTTCAGTTCGCTGACCGATGCGAAGGGCCCCATGGGCATGTACGTCCAGAGCCGACCGGTGGTGTCAGCGGCAAAGGCCTCATGGAGATCATCGACATGGGTGAGGATATCCAGCGGCTCGACCCGGCAGTAGCGGCCTTGCATGAGGGTGCGTGAAGGTGGCTCGACCGCCTCCCAGCCCAGCACATCCTCACCAATGGCTTGCTGCAATTCATTCACTCTTGTGGACATCTCTGACTCACGCTGATTCCGGAACAGATGCTCGACGGAAATCATCGGACATCGCCTGTCGTCACGATACCCCCAAGGACAGGTTTCGAACAGGCAAAAACTTCACTGATCATCGATAAGGCTGACACGTGATCAAATTTATTCTAGAATGCTAATGAGAATGATTATTGTTAGTACCATTTTTCAAGAGGTGTACGCATGAACCCAGTCATCATCTCCACTGAGGCCTTGAGGAGCGCCCCTCGCGCACTTGCCCGGCCGGGTTCGATTCAGGCTGCAAGCGCCAGCCGCACACGCTTTCAGGATCTGCCGCTACCTGCCAGACTGCTTCTGGCCGTACCTCGTGCCCGTGGCCGAACGCCCAAGGCCTCCATCGCCGCGCGCTATGTACTGGACACCCTGGGCAGAATCATCGATGCCGGCTCGGAACGCCAGCACACCATCGAAGCCGTCAACCTGCTGGCGGAAATACTGCTCAATCCGGCAAACCACCTGGAACAGGCTGACTCCCACGAGTCGCAATGGCTGTCCGACACCGAGAATCTGGTGCTCTGCCTGTTGTGCAAGATTCACGGCGGACAAGCGGAAGAGGCCAGGAACCTCGCCAGACACTGCCTCGATGCGCCTTCCATAGAACCTTTCAGCAAGGCGGCAGCGGCCGTGTGCAGTGCCGACTGTTTCCGCCGAGGTGGAAGCCATGTCTTCACGCCAAGCTGGCGCGGCATGCCCAACCACAACGGTCCGGTAGAACATCGCTCGGTCTCGTTGACCGCTGAGCTGTCTCTGGGTGAATCCGTTCTGCTCAATTCCCTGAGACTGCGCAAGAGGACACTCTCCTACGCCGGTCTCGGCGCTCAGGTCGTGCCGATGCTGTGTCAGCATGCAGCTCTGCCCGAGTTGCAGGTCGTGGTCGATGCCGTACTGGTTGAAGCCATCCGCTACAGCGCCCATCCTCCGGCTATCAAGTGCCTGTGCTGCCCTGAACTGTCTGCTGTCGAAGCGATGTATCTGGGCACACTGGCCGACTTCTCTGCGGGTGACGCTACCCGTACACAGCGACAGCTCAGCGAATGGTTGCCCTCCGATTCGGTCAATCGCCTGCTGGCACGCAGTGAGGAATTCCAGGCAATTCTGCGTCAGATTGGAACACCACTGCCAAGTCGACACTGGGACATTCGTGAACTGCAGGCGCGAGAAGAGCTCCACCAGGATTGCGAACATTTCAATGAAACCCCGATGATCCACTGACAGGTTCAGACCGGAACGCCCCTTCGTCCCCACCTCTGCCGGATTCGGACATCACCATGAAACACCTGTTGACGTCTCAACCGACTGCACCGGAAGTACCGGTCTTTCCCCTGACCCACCATCGTCCGGACTACCGGCAGGCGCAGGCTCGAAGTGCCCGCTACAAGTTATGGGAGCTGCAGACTTGCTGGCATTGCATGGTCGTTGGCACTTGCCTGACGCTTGCAGAAGTCCGGCAACAGGCGGGCAAGGCCGGGCTGACAGTCAAGGGCGCCAGTGATTACGAGATTCATCAACTGGCAGTCGAGAATGCCGAGAACAACAAGCACCCACTCTCGCAACGCCTGCAGAAACTGCTGGAGAAGAAGTTTGCTGTCGCGGTAAAACAGTTCCGCAGTGCCAGGGATGAGGCTGCATTGCTGTCCCAGTGGGACAACGGCTGGCGATCCGGCCAGGTGGCTGGCAGCCTGTGGGCCCTGATCACTCATCCTCTGGCGACTCGCGCCATCATTCTCGATGTTTTCGGTCAGGTGCACATGATGTCGCACCTGTCGGGCGCAAGCTCCTGCCAGGAACGCGGGCGGTTACAGGAACAGGACCGTCAGCTGGCTTCACTCAACAAGGAGCTGCAGTCTCTCAGAGCACGTCATGAGCAAACCAGCGAAGCGCTGCAGGAGCAGACTCGTCAGGCGGATACGCTGAAGCTTGAAAACCGGAAACTGCAGGGCCAACTGCAATCGTTGAATTCCCACAGACCGTTACAGGAGACGAGCGCAGCTGATGCTCTTTCCCGACAGACAGCCAGCGTCCTGCATGCCACTCAGCTGCAGGATAAGGTGGAAGAACTGCAACAGTCTCTGCTCGAGCAGCAAAGCGACAATCACCAATTGCAGAGCGATGTACAACGTCTGGAAGGATTGCTGGAGTCGCGACTGGATCAGCCTCTCGTCCCGGACTCCGACGCGGCGCAAGCTGCAGATTGCCCGGCCGTCAGGGACCTGAAACTGTGTGGCCAGTGTGTCCTCTATCTGGGTGGCAAGACACAGCAACGCCGACACTTTCAGGCGCTGGTCGAGTCCTGCGAGGGGCGCTTCCTGCATCATGACGGGGGGCGCGAAACCTGCCCCCATCGTATTTCGGAACTGGTCAGTCAGGCTGATGTGGTCATGTGCCCGACTGACTGCATCAGTCACAGCGCCATGCAGAAGGCACGAACGCTGTGTGCCAAGCAGGACAAGCCCATGATCTTCATGCAGCGATCAAGCCTGTCCGCTTTCACACGCAGCCTCTACGAGACGCTCAGCTGAGCTTGCTGGCAGCATCCATCAGCTGCCGATAATGCCTGCGGCACTTGGACACGTATCGATCATTGCCACCGATCTCGACCTGAGCACCGGCTGCCACGGCCTGTCCCGAGGCATCGAATCTGACTGTCATCGTCGCCTTCCTGCCGCAGGTACAGACCGTCTTCAGCTCCTGCAACTTGTCGGCTATGGCCAACAGGCGAGAGGAACCCGGAAACATTTCCCCCTGAAAATCGGTACGTATGCCGAAGCACAGAACGGGGATATCCAGTTCATCCACGACCCTGGCCAATTCATCCACCTGTGCGCGTGACAGGAATTGTGCCTCGTCTATCAGCACACAGGCCAGAGAGTCTGCCTCGTGTTGCTGCTGGATTGCCGCCAGAAATTCGGTATCAGCATCGAACAGCAGCGCGTTTTCCTGCAGACCGATTCGGGACCGAATGAAGCCTCGGCCATAGCGATCATCAATGGCAGCGGTGTACAGACTCACCTGCATACCCTGCTCTCGGTAATTGTGTGCCGATTGCAGCAAGGAGGTGGACTTGCCGGCATTCATGGCAGAGTAGTAGAAATAGAGCTGAGCCATGTTTCGATCAGGCCTTGGGAGGAATGACGCCCTTGGTCAGGATGAAGCAGCCGAAGAACCGCGGCTCACCACTGGCAATGACGGCATAGGCCTGTTTGGCCTTTTCATAGAATGCAAAACGCTCAACCGGCACCAGTGGGAATGACTCGGTTTCACTGGCATCGATGATGGCCTGCACTTCCTGCTGTACCGCTGGTCGCTCATCAGGAGAGCCGACGACGGCCATGCACTGGGCAGCATCATCGATAAAGGTGTCCAGTGGCATCAGCGATAGAACCGCTTCAGCCACTTCCGGCGTACTGGCACCGTCTATACGTAGCAGCTTGCCCAGGGATGTCTGGCGGGCAACGCTCTCAGCCGGAAAATTGGCATCACACAAAACCAGAGTATCGCCATGACCCATGGCAGCCAGGGCATGCAGTACATCGGCGTTCAGCAGCGGATTGATGGATTTCAACACGGCGGTAGGAGGCTCACTAGTGCAAAGGAAGCAGCCACCCTAAACGCAGCGATTCCTCAGTGCAAGCAGGCTGTCATAATTGTTGCAGCTGCCGGTAACGACGTAGCCCTGCCAGCGTCAACGCCATCAGCAACAAGGGCCCGCCCGCTCCACCGCGGCTGATCGAAGATGGCGATGGTCCAGCGCCTTGCTCAGCCTCGCTGTCATCAGGGACATCGTCTGCAACGTCACCTTCGACCTCCATGTCATCTTCAACATCGCCTCTCACCTCTTCAGACTCCGGGGGATCCACTGGCTCAACCGTCTCGGGTGCCGGCGACTCGACAACATCTGCAATTTCGGGCAACTGCAGCATCTCGGCATCATCTGTTTCATGTGAGCCGCCAATGTGACTGGCACCGGAGAGCATGAGCAGACGATTGTCGATCACCCCGCCACCGCTGCCATGGCGTCCTGAACTCATGGGACTCAGGGTACGCCACTGGTCGGCAACGATGTCGTAGGCTTCCACGACATTCAGGGCCAGACTCGAGGTGTTGATTTCACCACCGGCAATGATGACTTCCTGGCCATGAGCCACGGCCACCGCCCCACCTCTTGGCGTCGGAATGGTGGAAACACTGCGCCACAGACCCGTGTCGAAATCATAGATGTCCACCGCCTGCACCGGGTTGTCTGCCGGATTCGGCATGCTGCTCTGCCGACCGGCGGCTGCCACCAGCTCATTGCCGATCATCACGGCCGAGAAATGATCTCTGGCATTGGGGGCATCCGGTAGCGTGCGCCAGTTTCCGGTGGCCGGATCATATTCATCGAACCAGGCGACCGCGCCTCCGGAATGCCCGCGCGTATTACCGCCAAGCAGGTAGAGACGGCCCTGATGGGCAACCGCTGCCGTGCTGCCGCGAAGCCTGTCGACCGGCATGCTGTCACCCACCCGCCAGGTGTTTGTCAGGGTGTCGAAGACATGCATCTCGGCAACGATCTTCTCCTCCGGGTAACAACAGGTAAACGCCCCGGCGAGCACGATGTCGCTACCCAGCACCACCGGCTGCACATGATGCAGCTCCAACGGTGCAAGACCGAGGTTTTCCCATTGACCACTGCTCACCGAATAGCGTTCGACCGGCCGATTATCTCGACCCCCGATGAGATAGATGGCATCGCCCACCACCACACCAGCCGCTTCATGGCGGGCAGTCAGAACGGAGCCGTCGCGACTTTGCAATGGCTGCCATTGATGTTCTGTCAACTGGTCGTCGGCACCAGCCGACATCCAGACCTGAGTGAGCAGCACCGCTGCCAGCACTGATATTGTCGAGTTCATGCGGCATTATCGACAATTGCCCGGCAACCGCGATGTGACGCCCGGAGCATCATGGCAACAGGAACTGTGATCAGAGTAACGCGATCGCCATTTGCTGACGTCGTGGCTTCACGGCGTGATCTGGAATACCACGTTCATCGTGACGGTCAGGTTCGGCAAGGCATGATCCCGAGCCTCGAAAGCAAAGCTGCGAGTACCGGTTGCATCTGTGGGCACCTGCCACCTGAACGTGCGTGTGCCATCGCCGTTGTCATCAAAACTGGAGTTGGCCGGTGGATCCAGAATGACCAGACCCGGCGGAATGCCATCGGCATCATCGGCGGCAATGCGCACGGATACGTGCTCACCGGCTCCTGCCTGCTGCACCGATACGCTGCGAAATACCGGTGCATGTGCCTCAGCGGCCGCCTCACCCGCTGTGTCGTCGATATTGCCTGACGATGCGTCTACTGGTGCCTGGGTGTCACTGCCGGTGCCACGCACGTGGATGGTCATTGGCTGCATCGTTCGCAACGCACCGTCCAGCGCGTCTATTGCCACGAGTTCCACGACCGACTCGGCAGCTGCCGACGCCGGCACTTGCCAGGACAGCTCCAGCTGGCCATTACCCAGACCGCGAATGCGCATACCCGGCGGAATGGCAGCGACCGTCACACTGGGGAACGTTCCATCGTCATCGATGGCGCTCAGTGTCAGCAGAAACTCGTCACCAACGGCCACCTCTGGACTGGGTACTGCGTTGAATCGTGGTGCTCGATTGTCGGCACCGGCATCCTCGACCGGGCTCTCGGCCTGATCCAGGCGATTGATCAGGACAACCCAGTCATCACCCTGGGCATAGGGAGGCGCGCCCAGTTCCAGACTGTCGCTGGCCAGCAGATTCTCGGATCCCTGAGTCATCTGCCCCGTACGAGGATCGAACCATCTCTGCCCGAAACGCCCGGCCACCGTGCCGGTATCGAGACGTTCCGATCCATTGGTGGCGGGCAGATAGACTGCATACACCTGCCCGGGCAGAGCAAACACTTCCGCACCGCCATAGGCATCACTATCGCCACTGAGACGCCAGTCGGCAGGCTCCATGAGCCAGAACGGCAGTTCGCGTTGCATCATTTCACGCGCCAATCGCATCTGCTGCCACATGCCTTCGCGCTGCCGAAAGTCGCCGGCGTCGATGTCACCCCCGACCGGCTGCGGCTCATAACCGAAGTACCATTCGATATTGCCGCCACTGAACAGCACGTCATAGAGGATCTGCTTGCGTCGCTCTTGCGTGGTATCGGCCGAAAGACCGTTGGTGTTCTCATCCATGTCCAGCACCCAGGGTCGACCGGCATTGGCAGAATTGCTGCGCCACTGTTCAACGAATTGTCCGGCGTACTGCTCATCGTACTGGATGGAACTGGCGCTGTAGCGAGAGTCGCCGATGATCTCTCCGTAACGGTAGAACTGATTGATGTGCGTATGCACGGCAATCGGTTTGGCGCTCCAGTCGATGGCTTGCAGATAGTCGGCATGCTTGTCCAGTTCGACACGCGGAAAATCGTTCTCCTCCCCAAGATTCCACTTGACCGCCAGCAGGTAGGAGAAGCGTGCAACCAGCTCTCTGAAGAACAACTTGCGTTCCACGCCCAGCTGTCCACCGTCAAGCCATTGTTCATTGGCCTCTTCGGTCTCGCTCAATACGATGTTCAATGCAACACTCTGCTGCTGGGCATGCGCGAACACGCGGTTCCACTGATGCAGTTTGCTGATGTCGTAGTGAGTCTTGTCGTAGGCGCTGTTGGATGCGCCAACGAAGGGGTAGGTCTCCTGTCCGTCGCCTCCGAGGTTCATGGGCAGAAAATAGACGGAGTTGACACCCTGCTCGCCCAGATAGTTGAGCGCACCGATCAAGCCACGACTGTCAGCGCCGGTCTGAGAATGGGTGAACAGCGGATCGCCATCGCGGAAATCTGCGCGGTGCGCAGCATAATCATGTACGAAGCTCTCGCCCTCGCCGCCCTGGTCGAAGGTGCCATCGATTCCCGCAAAACCCATCAGGTTCTCCGGACTGTCAGTGCCCCCCTTTATCCAGTAGGAACCATCACGAAATTTCAGGTAATGCTTGCCGACGTATTCCAGTCGCCCTTGCCGCAGAAAGCCGAGGGCGTCGAGCGGTGCCGGGGCAATTCGAAAATCGCCCTGCGCGCCTTCCAGAACAATGTCTTCACCTTCGGAAAGGTTCTGACTCACTGCAAGTTCGGACCCCTTCTGCAAGCTTGCCTCATAGGTCCACAAACCCGTTTCATCCGCAGAAAACCTGGCACGCCAGATATTGCCTCGACCATAGCCTTCGCCGTTTCCGGCAAAGAATCCGGGGATTCTTGTGACAACACCAGCAGGACTGGTCAGCTCCACCGTCAGTCGGTAATCCAGAAACGGGTTGGGAGCCGTATCGGTTTCGTCGGCAAGCGGACCACTGAAGTCGATCTCGACAGGGTGCCATTTGTACAACTGCCCCTGCACGGTGGCGGCCAATGCGTTGCTGCACAAGGTGCTGGCCAGCACGGAAAGCGCCAATACAGTGACTGAATGGAAACGAGACATGAGCTACCCGGTGAAAGTGGAAATGATTCTCTACTCAGGATTATGTCGTGAGTTACTGCCTCGGCAGGTCAAAACAGTGCCGACAAGGTCCACCGCATGCCTGAATTGAGACATGCCCCCCAGTCGCTGCGACCGACAGTGCCGGCGGCCGGAGGCAAGAGGGGAACGAGATCACACAATGCACCGGCT
>CBDUIJ010000210.1:0-10020 GCA_965367215.1 uncultured Granulosicoccus sp. | reverse complement strand
AGACGCTTGATCTCGGTAACATCCCTGCCGACTGCGGTAATGGCTTCAATATTGCCGTTTGCATCCAGTAAGGCCGTGTTTGACCAGGCCAGCCAGCGCCAGCCTTCCTTGGTCATCGCCCGTTGTTCGTGGTAGGAAGTGTGGGGAGGATGTTTCAGGCTCGCCAGTGACTTCTGTGTGTGTTCTCTGTCTTCTTCATGTACCAGCGGCAGGAATTGTCGGTGCAGAAGTTCGCTTTCCGGTTTGCCAAAGGTATTGCAATAGCTTGGACTGACGTACAGAAATTCGCCTTCCGGGTCTACCTTGACCACCATGTCGGTCTGGTTTTCTACAAGGAGGCGGTAGTTGTCTTCCTTTTCAGACAGAAAACTTTTCTGCTTCAGCAATGTACGGCTAGCCAGGGCCAGTAGAAAGGCCATCAGAATTCCCAGCCCTATGCCGAACTCATCCACCAAGCTGTTCGTCTCATCGAGATAAGACTGTAATGGCGCAAAGGACAGCTGCCAGGGGCGTCCGGTGATCTCTATCGGCAGGGTAACCAGATAAGGGCTCTGCAACGATAGGTTGGATTGTGGCTTTGAAAAGATAATATCGTCGTTTTCGTAAACCCCGAACTCGAAGTGGTTTCGCAGTGGTTTCTCCGACAGACAGGATTCCATCAGATCCTGCAAACGAAAGACGCCGTTGGCAAAGCCAAGGGGTTGACCTTCGGGAGACAGGATTTGCTTGTAGAAGGCGAAGCCCTTGCCGGACTGCAGAAGGTCGATAATGTCCGTTCGAGTCAACCGCGAAGAGCCTTCCGCAGCTGTCAGGGCTTGTCTGACAGAATCGTTGACGTTTTCGTGCAGGTTGGCATTCAGGGCATCTTCATTCGTGGCGAGCGGATATACCACGCGAATGACCCATTCGGTATCGACGTAATTGAGCGCAAGTACGCCACTGTAAATCGGTAACAGGACTTTGGCTGAGTCTGTCCAGGTATCGATCGCATGTTGACGACTCTGCCTGGGGATGCTGGCAAGCGCAATGATCTGTCTGGCTCTTGAATCGACACAGGATTCGAGCCGTATCTTGACCTGTTCGGCCGTAATACGGGTTTCCAGCAGGATTCTTTCGTCGTCTCTCTTGTTGGTGACTACGCCCAGAACCAGTACCAGCAAAAGTCCGAGCACGAAAATAGGCATCGAAATGACATTCTGACGGCATTTCAGTGAACTCCAGTTCACTTGAGATCACGCTCATCAATAATATGCAGAATATTGTACAGAAGCGTTTTGTCCGTCTGTTGAATCAAGGCACCTTCACCTGTCGGATAAGAATGTGCGATGCCATGCACATGACATCATGAAGATGGACGCGTTCGACGAGTTGCGAGAATGGCAGAGGGACTTGCGATATCGCTGATTCCGAATGTCAGCAGCTCAATGGGAGAGAATTACTCTGTCGTCAGCTCTAGCATGTCAATGAAAATACCATCTGATTTGACAGATTGCACCAAGTATATGCAATCGATTGGAAGCCCCCCGGTCAGGAAGTTATCGGATTCTGCTCAAGGTAGGGGCTGTCTATCGATTGATATGCGCGAGGAGCGTAGCACGCTCCTGAGGTAAGATCGAGCGGTCGCAATGATGCGACTGCAATTCGAGAAATCTCATGAAACTGTTACTGGTATCCGTGCCATTGCTGTTTTCCCTGTATGGCTGTGCAGCGGTAAGTACAACTGTTCCTGAAGATGCAGTTGCCTTGAGCACGGAAGAAATCAACAGCACCTTCTCTGGCGTGAAGGAATCCTATGTCGGCAAGGATGATACTGCGGTGAGTGCTACGGCGACCTTCGGAGAAGATGGCGCCTATGAAGGGTCGTGGAAAGCCGGCAAGCACAATGGCAAGGTATCCGGTGAGTGGTATGCCGAAGATGGCAAGCGATGCCTGAAAGATGAAAAGCCGGATGGAGGTGGTACCCACCTGGAGTGTCATTCAATATACAAGACAGGAGACGTCTACACCTCTGTGAATGAAGACGGAACTGTGCATGGAGTTCACACCTTGACACCGCTCTAGTGGGCACAGATGTGTCGGAAACTTCAGCTGTATTTTGCAGCTATACTCTGCCCCATCAAGGTTAGAGCATGAGGTAGGCAGGATGCGCGGAGCAGGTGGCAGTCAAGGCGGGGAGCTTCAGTTCCTGATTGGTATCGTCATGATGGTTGCCGGGTTCTATCTGCTATTCAACTCCATCACCATCGATTCCCGATTCGGTCTGGGAATGCGGCTCTACGGGATCGGTGGGATGGGCATAACCTCTGGCATTTTGATGATTCCGCTGATAGCGGGCATCATTTTCATTTTCTACAATGTCAAAAACTATATTGGTTGGGTCCTCAGCGTTGGGTCGCTGGTGGCCTTGATCGTGGGTGTACTGGCCAATGCTCGATTCAGTCTGCGTGGCATGAGTTCATTCGACCTGATCGTGATTCTGGTGCTGGCATTCGGTGGCCTGGGTCTGTTTCTTCGCTCGTTGAAAAGCAACCCCTTGTAATCCGAGGGCTGTTTGCTGAAGGCCTCACGCCACACGCCACACGCCACACACCTCACACCTCACACCTCAGCCCGAAGCGCAGTTACACATCGTGTATCGGGTCTGTCCTGATCAGCATCGATCGACCACACGGCTATCAAGGCGCCGGCGCAATAGATGATCAGGCCGGCGAGTGTGCCCGGGGCATAGCCGATGCGTCCGTCCAGCAGCTGCATCAGGAATACCAGGGCGGGACCGAGCGCGGTAACGGCGGCAATCAGGTGTGCGGAGACCAAGGGCACGGCCTTTTGCATCAGGAACAGGGGCAGGGCGATCACCGCCATGCCTGTCAGCACAATCATCGGGAATGCCATCAGGTGCGGTACGGCTGCTTTCGCGTCCAGTCCCATACGGGTGGCGATGATCGCCAACAAGGTGTAGAGCATGAAGCGCAGCCCGAACTGCACCACAGGACCGATACCCTGTTGATGCCAGCGCACCGACAGAAGAATCACGAAGGCCGTGGCGCAGCCGGATACGGTTGATAGCAGCACGCCCGCCAGTGCGCTGCTCCAGCCACCGCGCACGAAGCCGGAGTGACCGGATAGGGACAACAGTGCCAGCAGCAGAATGGCGAGGATGATCAAACCATGCCCGACAACTTCATGCCGAGTTCTGCGTGATCGCGATGGCGCCAGGCCCAGGCGGGCTGCCAGCACCGTACCCAGCGGCACCATGCCGGAAAATATCGTGAAGACGACGGCAGGCTCGATCAGCTGCACCGCCAGAAAATAGCAGCACCAGGTCAGGGCCACGCAGGCGTTGAGTGGCAGGAGGATCGAACCGGACCGCAGTGCCGCCCGCAGTTCGGCAGGCCGAAAGAAGGCAGACAGCAGAGTGCAGCCAAGGAACGACAGACCGAATACCCAGGCACCCACCCGAAAAGAGTCGACCTGCTGAAACAGGGAGCCCAGAAAGACCGCCTGAAAGGCCTGGAGCGCGACGAAGCCGAGGCAGTAGAGCAGGCCGAGTCGGAGAGGTGTCGAGTGCATGAGGGTAGCCGTGAGTCTGTCCATTCCTGATCGCCATGGAAACAGGAATGAACTGCTGCGTATAATGACTTTTGAGCGAGAATGCATGACTCACAGGCATGGATAATCTGAAGAAGCTGCCGCCGCTGGGTCGACTGCGTGCCTTCGAGGCGGCTGCTCGGCATGAGAGCTTCACGCTGGCGGCTGATGAGTTGTCGCTGTCGCAGACGGCCGTCAGCAAACAGATCGCGGCGCTGGAGGAGTATCTGGGTACGCCGTTGTTCACGCGGCGCAACCGTGCGGTATTCCTGACCGAGGAAGGGCGGCGTTACGGGCAGGTGGTCAGTAGTGCTCTGGCCGACATCGCTCTGGAGACTGCTCGCCTGCGCGGTACGATGCAGAACAATGGGTTGGTCTTGCATTGTCAGCTCTGCGAAGCCTTCTACTGGTTGATGCCGCGACTGTCGCGTTTCCACGAACGCCATCCGTCTCTGGAAGTGCGGGTCGTCACATCGATTGCACCACTGACAGAGGCCCCGGAATCGTTCGACATCGCCATGCAGACGACCGGGCGTGCCTCGGGCGCGGCGCGGCTGGCCTTCACCGTCGATGATGAAGTCTTCCCGGTGGCCGCTCCCGCCACTGTCGCCGGTCACGAATTGCCCATGCCTGTGGACAAGCTTGGACAATTCACACTGCTTGCTCATCGCACCGTGCCGCAGATGTGGATGGATTGGGAAGCCTGGTATCAGAGGATGGGGGTGCCAGTCAGGAGGCCTTGTCGAACACTGGATTTCGACAACTTCGCTCTGGTACTGCAGGCAGCGGTTGCCGGGCAGGGGGTGGCTCTGGGTTGGCGGCGCAGCGTGGAAGGGCTGATCGCGGATGGCAAGCTGGTGCGTGTGTGCAGCGAAAGCGTGTTGCGCCCGGGAGAGTTGTCGGTGTATCGCGGTAATCGCGCCGGCAATGCCGAGGGTGTCGAAGCCCTTGTAGCGTGGTTGCAAGAGGAGCTGCTTGCCTCTTGAATCCGGCCGCAAACTGTCTTGATAAAGGCAGTATTCGGTCGGGTTGTGCCAGCCGGTTCTGTGCGTTGGTTCTCAATCGAATGACGCTGACTGGTGCGGCTATGGGTAAGTCGAAAGCGCTTATTCGCGTTAACGGGTGTTAATGCAAGTCGTAATTGTTCTTTATTGTTCGCAATGTACGAAATAAACGTATTTCTCTGTAAATAATGCAGTTTACTTTGGTACCCATACCCCATATATGGGTATTCCCGCGTGATCCATGATGCCCTGACAGGGCGCTTGACCCTCAAGAACACACATGGAATCGGGAGAACGACGAATGCAGAAATCCCTGCACATTGATCCGGGCAAGTGTACCGGTTGCCTGCAATGCGAAGCCGCATGCTCACTGGTCAACGAAGGCGCGGTAAACCCTTCGAAGTCCAGAATCAAGGTATTTACCTTTCACGATGAAGGCCGCTTCGTGCCTTACACCTGTACGCAGTGCGATGAAGCCTGGTGCATGCAGGCCTGCCCGGTGGATGCCATCGTGCTCAACCCCGAAAACGGCTCCAAGGATGTTCTGAACGATATCTGTGTCGGCTGCAAGGTCTGCACGATCGCCTGTCCATTCGGCACGATCAACTACAACACCTCCACCGGCAAGGTCATCAAGTGCGACCTCTGCGGTGGTGATCCAGAGTGCGTCGATGCCTGTCCGACTCAGGCCATCACCTACGTCGATGCCAATGCCACCGGTCTTGACAAGATGCGCGCCTGGGCTGCAAAGACCGACAATGCAGCAGGCGCCTGAGGAGACGAGAAATGAGCTGGACAAGAAAAATACTGCGCGTCAATCTGACCACGGGCACGGTTGCCGAAGAACCGCTGAACATGGGTTGGGCCAATGACTATCTGGGTCAGCGCGGCCTGGCAACACGCTATCTGGTTGATGAAATAGACCCTCAGTGCGATGCACTGGGCCCTGACAACAAACTGATCATGACCACCGGTCCATTGACCGGCACCATCGCCTCGACCGGCGGTCGTTATTCCGTCGTCTGCAAGAGCCCGTTGACGGGTACGGTCGCCTGTTCCAACTCCGGTGGTTTCTTCGGTGCCGAGCTGAAGTTTGCCGGCTGGGACATGATCATCTTCGAAGGTAAATCGGCAACGCCCGTTTATCTCAACATCGAAAATGATGTCGTCAAATTGATGCCGGCAGATGATCTGTGGGGCCAGTCAGTCTGGGCTGCCGATCATGCGCTGCGTCAGAAGCATCAGGACCCTCAGGTGCGTATCGCCTGTGTCGGGCGTTCAGCCGAGCAGGGTTGCCTGTATGCGGCCATCGTCAACGATCTGCATCGCGCCGCCGGGCGTTCGGGTGTGGGCACCGTCATGGCGTCGAAGAATCTCAAGGCCGTGGTAGTGCGAGGCACCCAAGGTGTCGGCAATGTGGCCAATCCTGCCGAATTCATGCAGACCGTCAAGGCCGGCAAGAAGGTACTGGCCGAGAACGCGGTGACAGGCCAGGGCCTGCCTGCCTACGGCACACAGGTACTGATGAACGTCATCAACGAAGTGGGCGCTTTGCCAACACGCAACATGCGCGACATCCAGTTCGAAGGCGCCAACGATGTCGGTGGTGAAGCCATGCATGAACCGCGCAAGTCCGATGGCAAGCCGAACCTCACCACCAACGGTGCCTGTTATGCCTGCACGATTGCCTGCGGTCGTATTTCCACCATTGACCGCACTCACTTCTCCGTCAAGGACAAGCCCGAGTACTGGATCAATTCCGGTGGTCTGGAATATGAAGCTGCCTGGGCGCTGGGGCCGGATACCGGTGTTGATGATATCGATGCGCTGACCTATGCCAACTTCCTGTGCAATGAAGATGGTATGGATCCTATCTCCTTCGGCTCGACCCTGGCTGCGGCCATGGAGCTGTACGAGGAAGGCGCCATCACGACCGAACATACCGGTGGTATGGAGCTGAAGTTCGGCTCGGCTGAAGCTCTGTGCTGGGCGGCAGAAGTGACGGCCAAGGGCGAAGGTTTTGGAAACGATCTGGGTCTGGGTTCCAGGCGTCTGTGCGAAAAATACGGACGTCCCGAGCTGTCCATGACCGTCAAGAGTCAGGAGTTTCCGGCCTACGATCCTCGTGGTATTCAAGGCATGGGCCTGGCCTACGCGACATCGAACCGGGGCGCCTGTCACCTGCGTGGTTATACGGTGGCTTCCGAGATTCTCGGTATTCCGGAAAAGACGGATCCCTTGCTGTCCGAAGGCAAGGCTGGTCTGGTAAAAGCCTTTCAGGATGCGACCGCCGCGGTGGATTCTGCCGGTCTGTGTATCTTCACGACGTTTGCCTGGACAATGGATGACATCGCGCCGCAGGTCGATGCTGCCTGTGAAGGTGACTGGTCTACCGAGCGCATGATGGAAGTGGGCGAGCGTATCTGGAATCTGGAGCGTGATTTCAATCAGAAGGCCGGTATCACCGGTGCTGATGACACCTTGCCGGTGCGTCTGTTGAAGGAAGGCGCGGGCACAGGTCCTGCCAAGGGACGTGTCAACGACCTGGACAAGATGCTGCCCGAGTATTACCAGCTCAGAGGGTATGGTGTTGATGGCTCGATGACGGATGAAACCCGTCAGAAGTGGTCATTGCCAGCCTGAGTGATCGGGTTTGCTACCTGAGCAGAGCATGTTCGGGTATAGCAAGGCGCCTGCCGGTGTCGGCAGGCGTTGAATCGGATTTCACGGGCGCAGTCAGACTGCGCCCGATTTGTCTTCAGACCGGTCAATCGATGGCTGACACGGGTCAGTTTTCATCAGCCGACGGGGTGGCTTGAAGGCAACAACTCTTTATCAGGACGCAACTTATGCATTACGTGATTATCGGTGCCGGGCCTGCCGGTGTTAACGCAGCCGAGCATCTGCGTCAGTACGATCCTCTGGGCCAGATCACCATGCTGGTGGCCGAAGATGTGCCACCCTATTCACGAATGGCCCTGCCGTATTATCTGGCAGACAATATTCCATCGGAGGGCACCTATCTGCGCAAGCAGGCAGGGCATTTCGAGGACCTGAACATCGAGCTGTTGCAAGGCCGTGCCAGCTCTGTTGATACCTCGGCAAAGCGCATCACGTTGCTGGGTGGGAAAACGCTGGACTATGACAAGCTGCTGATTGCCACGGGTGCGACGGCAACCCGTCCGCCGATTGACGGCATCGACCTTGATCATGTTCACAACTGCTGGACCCTGAAGGATGCGGACAAGATCATCGCCAGCACCAGGCCGGGTTCCCATGTGGTTCTGATGGGCGCCGGATTCATCGGCTGCATCATTCTCGAAGCCCTGGCAGAGCGCGAAGTGGACCTCACCGTCATCGAGATGCAGGATCGCATGGTCGCCCGCATGACCAATCAGGTCATGGGCAACATGATCAAGGACTGGTGTATCGGCAAGGGCATTCAGGTGAAGACATCAACCGGTGTGACAAGTATCGAACAAGGTACCGACTCGCCGCTGATGGTGCATACCAACCAGGGCGAGAGCCTGCCGACCGATGTGGTCGTCTGCGCAACCGGGGTGCGTTCCAATACCGCCTTTCTGGACGGCAGTGGTATCGAGATCGATATGGGCATCGTGGTGGATGATTACCTGCAGACCAGCGTGCCTGATGTGTATGCCGCCGGTGATGTGGCTCAGGGACGTGATTTGTCCACTGGCGAATACCATGTTCAGGCCATTCAACCGACGGCAGTCGAGCACGGCAGACTGGCCGCCCACAATATGGTCTACGGGCACGGATCGCCGCACCCGGGCAATGTGAACATGAACATTCTGGACACGGCAGGTCTGATTTCCACCTCCTTCGGTCTGTGGATGGGTGTGGAAGGTGGTGAAGAGGCGGAAATGAGCGATATCGAGAACTTCAAATACCTGAACCTGCAGTTCCGCGATGATGTGCTGGTAGGCGCCAGCAGCCTCGGCATGACACAGCACGTGGGCGTGATGCGCGGCCTTATCCAGACCGGCTGCCATCTCGGGGAGTGGAAGGACAAACTGATGGAGGCGCCGAATCGCCTGTCGGAGGCCTATCTGGCCTGTGCTCAGAGTCAGCACAAGGCGATGGGACCCGGTTAGAAGATTGCCATGAAGATCACGTTCAAACTGTACGCCACCCTGCAGGATCTGTTGCCGGCGGGGGCTGTCAAGAATGCGGTGACGATCGAGGTGCCAGATTCCGTGACGCTGAATCAGGTAATCGATCAGCACAAGGTGCCAAGGGAACTTGCCCACCTGGTTCTGGTCAACGGCATCTTCCATTGCACAGAAGATCGGGACGTACCTGGCATGCTGAAAGAGAATGATGTGCTCGCCATCTGGCCGCCTGTAGCGGGAGGCTGAGTGTCGAGTTCACAAAGCGAAAGCGGTAATGCCGGTTCAATGCCGCAAATCGCCTATAGTCGGGAAATGGGCCTGACTCATGCAGATTTCTGGCGATTGCTGCCTCGGGCGATGGGGAAACACCCTTATTCGGTCGAAGGCAACACGGTGCTGGCAAATGTGGATAATGGGAAGCTCGAGATCACGATCGGACCGACGCAGGAGCGTCGTATCGCTCTGATGAGATTGCCCTATTCAGTGGTCTCGTTTACCTTTGATGGCGTAACGGAAGAACAACAGCAGGCGTTCAAGGCATACTTCGATCTGCGCTTCCAGAGAGGCGGAGGCTGAGAGCCCCGCAGAAGGACAACCATGGTTTCAAGAAAGTGAGTAGTGTTCAGATAAGCGACCGGTTCAACAGGCCCCTGCGCGATCTGCGCGTGTCTGTAACCGACCGCTGCAACTTCCGCTGCGTGTACTGCATGCCCAAGGAGACCTTCGACAAGGACTATCGTTTTCTGCCGCGCTCGGAATTACTGAGTTTCGAGGAAATCGAGAAGGTCGTACAGGCCGCTGCCGAGCTGGGAGTGACCAAGATACGCCTCACGGGTGGTGAGCCGCTGGTGCGGCGCGATCTGGAAACGCTGATTACTCAGGTACGTAACGTGCCCGGCATTCAGGACGTCAGCATGACCACCAATGCCTCCCTGTTGACACGAGCCCGGGCCCGCAGCCTGCGTGATGCCGGTCTGCAGCGACTGAATGTCAGTCTCGACGCCATGGACGATGAAACCTTCATGCGCGTCAATGACGTCGATGTCACCGTGCAGACGGTGCTCGATGGTATCGAGAATGCCGCCCAGGTCGATTTCGACTCCATCAAGATCAATATGGTGGTCAAGAAAGGTCTGAACGATCATTCCATCCTGCCCATGGCGCGATTCTTTCACGGCACCGGCCAGATACTGCGATTCATCGAATTCATGGATGTCGGCAACAGCAACGCCTGGGACTTGTCGCATGTGACCACCAGTGGCGAGATAGCCGAGATCATCAATGCCGAAATG
>CBDUIJ010000209.1:0-10020 GCA_965367215.1 uncultured Granulosicoccus sp. | reverse complement strand
ACTCACTACCTGCCCGTTGAAAACCCCGACGCATTTCTGGATGTCGAGCTCGACAAGCCTGTTGCTGAAGGTCGCGACATACTCGTTGCAGTCAAGGCCGTGTCCATCAATCCGGTGGATACGAAAGTACGCTCCCCCAAGGATACGGTAGAGGAAACTCCTCGAGTGCTGGGCTGGGACGCGAGTGGTGTCGTCGAGTCCGTCGGCCCTGATGTCACACTCTTCAAGCCCGGTGACGAAGTCTATTACGCCGGTGACATCACACGCTCCGGCAGCAATGCAGAATTTCAGCTGGTGGACGAGCGTATCGTCGGCACCAAACCGACAAGCCTGGGATTTGCAGAGGCGGCTGCATTGCCACTGACCACGATCACAGCCTATGAAGCCTTCTTCGATCGACTCGGCATTCATCGCGATGGCGAAAACAAGGGTCAGTCAATCCTGATCATCGGCGCCGGTGGCGGTGTCGGCTCCATCGGCATCCAGCTCGCCAAGGCGGCCGGACTGGTCGTCATTGCCACGGCTTCTCGGCCTGAAACCAGTGACTGGGTCAAGGAACTGGGTGCGGACCATGTCGTCAATCACCGTGAACCGATGGTGGAACAGGTTCGCGCGCTGGGCTTCGATCACGTGGATCACATCGCCATCTTCAATGACATGCGTCACTGGGAAACTGCTGTCGAGCTGATTCGACCTCAAGGTGGCATCGTCACTATCGATGCCACCGACTTGCCGATGCCCATGGACGGCATGAAGGTCAAAGCCGCCAGTCTGCATTGGGAATTCATGTTCACCCGTGCAATGCATCAAACACCCGACATGATCGAACAGCACAAGCTGCTGAGCTATGTCGCCGCAGAAATCGATGCAGGCCGTATTCGAACGACGCTTGATACCGTACTCAGCCCGATCAATGCCGAGAATATTCGCAAGGCGCATGCGCTCATCGAAACAGGCAAGGCGCGTGGCAAGATTGTTGTTGAATCGTTCTAGGTAATAATCGACTGAAGGAGGCCTCAAGGTGACGAGGCCTCCTGTTGTCATTGCGAGCACGTTTCATACTTGCCGGGCTTGAAGTCTTCAGTCCGACATCTGTTCCCCCGGGCAGGATCTGCCCCTCCTGCTCATACCCTTTGACGAAACCTGCTATTTACCGGCCTGATCGGTATCGAATACCGCATCCACCGGCACCTGCATGCCATTGAGCAGATGATTGGTTCGTCCCGCAGTCATGACGATACGCAGCAACTCGGCATGTTCCGCATCACTCATCCCTCGCGCCTTGGCAGCTGCCGTATGTGAGTGAACGCAATACTGGCAAGCATTGGCTATGGAGACTGCGAGATACACCATCTCCTTCGTCTTGAAGTCGATCAGTGTTTCCGTTGCCATCAGATCGCGCACATCACGCCAGACGTTCTCCAGCAAGTCGGCATCGAAGGCAAGGTAACGCCAGAGGTTGTTGATGTAATCCGTGCCTCGCATCTGACGTATTTCATCAAATACGGCCTTGACCCGAGGATCCGCCTCGGGGTCGTCGTTCAGTTCAATGGTAGCCATCAGTCAGCCCTTGCAGTGCCGTCGTCGGTAGTGAAAGTAGTCCACGTTGGGCGCGTTCATACCATCGCAAATACGCGACAGGGACCGCCGGTACCTCCCCGGTGCTTCGGCGCGCCGACAACCAGTGTGGCCCCCTTCGCCGGCAGCTTGTCCAGATTGGCGATATTCTCTATTCCCCAGCGATTGCTCGGCAGCCACGCATAGTGGGTAGCGAAGTCCGGTGACATGCCATGATCCAGTGACAGCGTATCCACCGCAATACCCACGGCCCCGGTCTCTTCCATCAGCATCTGCACAGCGTCTACATGGAAACCGGGATAATGCTGTACTCCATCATCATCGCTGTTGCGAAACCTTGCCTCATTCACATACCGGGCCCAACCAGAGTGCATCGCAATACAGGCCTTATCCGGAATATCACCGTTGCTGGCAATCCACGCCTTGATATCTTCGGGGGTCAATTGCGTATCCGCATCGGATTCGGCGCGGCTGGCAATATCGATGATGCAAAGAGGCACAACGAGATTCTCCACGGGAATCTCCGCAACAGATTGACCATCAGCGGAGAAATGCAAGGGTGCATCGATATGCGTACCGGTATGTTCGTTCACGTTATAGGTGAACAGATTGAATCCGTTGTCCTTGAAATTGTAGAGCTGGTCCATGGAGAACCCGGACTCTCCGAAGAAGGTAGGGAAATCGGGATGCAGCTCGTGCGTCAGATCCTCTACGGTACTGGCACCCTGAGCAAGCGATGGTGTAGCAACAGCCCCGGCGCCGGCAGCGATCGTGGCGCCGATAGCGGCCCGTTTCAGAAAATCACGTCGAGCGGATTCGTCCGCTGAGCCCTTCTCCAGCATTTTCTTCTTGACGGCATTGATTACACATAGATCGCACATCCTGACAGTCTCCTGATTGGAATTCGATGTAAAGTTCTCTCGCGTACTGGAAAAAGTCTGATCAGCCTGAAATCCCGTTGATATTCACAGCCATGGTGACTTCGGGCCTTGATCTGATCCTAAATGCGAGCGACCTGTCGAGTAAAGCAATTTATGCACTTGAGAGCAGGTAATCCATGACTGCACCCTTTTCGCCCATGACGCCTGGAACACGGCAATTCCACCCACACTCCTCATCGCTGGCACAGCATCACTTGCAGTGAGCTCTCCCATATTCCTGAAGATCCTTGCCAAAAAAGGCTAATATCCGAAATCGGAAGTGAACCGGCCCAGAGCAACATGATTCCTCTAGACGTGTGTGCAGTCTTTTTCGCAGCCTCTGTGGTGCTGGGCCTCGTTCCCGGGCCGGACAATATATTCGTGCTGACGCAGTCCGCCTTGCATGGTCGTCTGGCAGGGCTGGTGGTCACTCTGGGACTCTGTACCGGTTTGCTTGTCCACACAACCGCTGTTGCCGTCGGCGTTGCTGCCGTGTTTCAGGCGTCAGTGGTCGCATTCACGATCCTGAAGCTGATTGGTGCTGCCTATCTGATCTATCTCGCCTGGCAGGCATTTCGAGCTGGCGCCTCCAGCCTTGCCAATGGCGGAGGCGGTCAAACCAGCCTGAAACAGCTTTACGTTCGCGGCATCGTCATGAACGTGACGAACCCCAAGGTCGCCATCTTCTTTCTCGCCTTTCTGCCGCAATTTGCCGACCCGACTCGCGGCTCTGTCGCCGCACAGATCGTCCTGTTCGGAGGCATCTTCATTGTGTCGACGATCCTGGTATTCGGCCTGGTAGCCTGGGGAGCCGGCTTCCTGGGTGAGTGGCTGAAGCGCTCGCCGAAGGCACAGATCATCATGAATCGAGTCGCCGGCACCGTATTCATCGGCCTTGCACTGAAATTGGCGACGACAAGCCGTTGATCCTTGTCGGCGACACACCCCGCTGCAAGTCTGTCGCCTGTCGACGTCAGGGCTGTCTGCGCGCCAGCGTGGTGTTCACATTTTCAAGGTCATGAAGCGACTGAAGGGGTCTTCCACGTAGTCACTGAACGGCCCGCAGAAGCGGAAACCGAATCGTTCGTAGAGCGCATGTGCCGGATCGAAGGCAGCACCGGAGCCCGTCTCGAGACTCAGTTGTGTGTAGGACCTGCCGGCAGCTTCCTGAATGAGGTGTGACAGTATCGCGGAGGCGACACCCTTGCGTCGATGCGCACTCGATGTCCGCATGGACTTGAGCTCACCATGCGTCTTGTCCAGCTCCTTCAGCGCACCACAACCGAGCAGAGCGGAGTGACTATCCCGTACAACCCAGAAAGTCACATCAGGCGCGCGCAAGCCGGACAAGTCCAGCGCATGAACACTCTCTGCCGGCGAATGCTTCGCCATATCATCCAGGTGTTCACCCAACAGTTCCACGACATCCGCACTCGACAGATCGTCCTCGGTGATTTTCATGTGCTCCCCTCTGCTATCGGTGTCCTGCCTACTCTATCGTCTTACTGGCGGAACGCGCTCAAGATTTCGCGTTGACACCCAGCAGCTTTACCGCAAGTGCCGCAGCCCCGAAGCCGTTGTCGATATTCACAACTGCAATACCCGGCACACAGCTGCTTAGCGCCGAGTTAAGGGCAACATGCCCCCCGGCACCCACTCCATACCCGACAGAGACGGGCACGGCAATAACGGGAATGGGCACCAGCCCCGCCAGAACGCTGAACAAGGCCCCTTCCATCCCGGCCACAGCGATCAGCAGCGAATACTCCGATAGCTCTTCTGCCAGCTCGGTCAGCCGCCACAGTCCGGCAACACCGACATCCACATAGCGCGCGGTCGGCTCTCCCAGATAATGCAGTGACTGCTCTATCTCTGCGACCACCGGCACATCGGAGGTGCCTGCGGCAACGATGGCGACACGGACAGGCCGATCCCGCAATACATCCTCTACAGATGTCTCGGCGACCACAACGGTTCTGGCTTGTGCGTGGTAGTGAATCTGACCCGGCAACTGCTCGGCCAGCATGGCGGCCTTCTCGGCCTGCACCCTTGTCATGAGCACTCGCTGCTGCCGCGCCAGCACCTGTCGCGCAATATCCAGCAACTGATCACTACTCTTGCTTTCTGCCAGCACCACCTCGGGGACGCGGGTTCGTGCACTACGCTCCCAGTCGAAACGAACATCATCAGGCACGCAGGCAACCTCCTGCAGACGCAGACAAATCGTTTATTGCAACTGCGATCATTGGCTGTCCGGCTTGTGCAGAAAGGCACTGCCACGACGGTAGCTGTCGATACCGGCAAAGCGCCGGCCGTCAGCATCGATACGCTGCTGCAGTTCTTCCGTCAATTCGGACCATTGCGCCGAATGACTCTGTTGCAATGCCTCGGGCACTTCGATTCGCACACCCTCAGCCGTGATCCGGCAACGCAAGTCACCCGGTCCGAGCACATCTGCCAGGTATCGTTCGGTGCGATGCACAAACAGCAGATCGTCGGCATTGATGACAATGCCGGTTTCAACTCGACTCGACAGGCAAGGCTGCGCAGGAAGCTCGGCGACATCCTCCAGCTTCTGATGACGGGCAATGGCCCGCACCATCGCCTTGTCGATGCGAGCATCGATCAGGGGATGCACCACCTGTTTTTCACTGGCTGCCAGCAAGCCCGGGCGATAGTCCCCCAGATCATCCAGATTGGCACCACTGGCGATAGGGCCGTCCCAGACCTCACTCAAGCGGGTATAGAGATTGGTCTTGCAGTAATAACAGCGATTGACCGGGTTCTTCCGGTAACGCTCATCGGCAAATTCTCTGGCATCGACCCATTCAACCGACCAGCCAAAACGTTTCGCATGGTGGCGAACGCGTTCACCGGCTTCCTCCGGCACGGCAGGTGACATGGCGTGCACCAGCTGCAGACGGCCACCCAGTACATCATGCGCCACCGAGGCGAGCGTCATGCTGTCAACCCCGCCACTGACAGCCACAGCCAGACGCGGGTATGCCTGTAACTGCTTGCGCAGTCGCTCCAACGCTGCCGGCAGCTCGGCATTGTCGAAAGTCGCGCCAGCAGTAATGATACTCACGATTCGAACGATGCCTGTAGACGACGCGCACGCAGGCGTCTTGCCTGCAACCCCGGTGTGCGAGCCAGATCATCACTTTCCACCTTCACGGTGCTTGTCCCGGAAGGACGTCTCACCACCTTGATTCCGGCAGCATCCTCACCGACCCCGACCTCATGCAGCTCTCGCTTGAGTGTTCTGCGATGCAGCGTCTGTACGCGCATCCCCAGGGTGCTGGTCTCCTCCAGACAACGTTCACTGACGGAGGCCTCCTTGTCCGAACGACACAGCACGGTGACCATGAACATGGCCCTGCCTTTCTTGCCCATGCCAAGATGAAAACTGGCATCCAGCACGCCGCTCTCGGCGCGTATGTATTCCAGAGACACTGACAGCTCTTCCGGCGTCATGTCATCGATATCGAAGGACAATTGCGCAACCTCATCGACAAGCTGACTTGCAGAGGCCAGTGGCGCCGCCCCATGCGACTGAACGGTATTCGACGATGTATCGGTGCTGACTGCACCAGCACCCGTATCAATGAGCAGACAGCGCAGTACGTTCGGACGCTGTTGCAGATCCCGTTGACCGGCACCACACCCCAGTGATCGCAGAGCGCCTGCCGGCTTCAGCACATGATTGCTCAGGCTACTGCCTTCCAGTGACAGGACCGAACGCACGATCGCGGCCCCTGTCGGCGTGACCCGCTCACCCGGTTCACCATCATCCCAGACGGACAGCTCCCTCAACAACCAGGCTGTCGCCGGTGCCGGCACTGGCAACATGCCGTGTTCGGTCTTGACCAGACCTGAACCCAGCGGCAAGGCCCCGCAGCTCCAGCTCAAGGGGCCTGCCCGTTCAATCAGACTGGCCGCGGCCACCACATCGACGATGGAATCCCAGTCGGCCACTTCATGGAAATGAACCTGTTCGATATCCACACCATGCACCTGCGCCTCGGCCGCAGCCAGCGTCAACAGGATGGCCTGGGCGCGATGCTTCACGGCAGTGTCCAGCGCGCTATCTGCCAGCCATTGCCGCAAGTCTCGATAGTTGCCCGTGCGTTTGGCAGGCTGCGCCTTGAGCTCCACCTGCAGGCGTTTGACCGTCAGCCCCTTGCTCATGCCGGCTTGCAAGCTGATGTCGACATGCGCCAGCACACCGCAATCGTGCAGATCCTGCCAACAGGCCTCCAGGTGCTCCGGAAACAGATCGAGCATGGCGGCGACGAACATGTCGCCGGCAATGCCTCCTACCGGCTCGAGGTGAACATGTCGACGAGTTGTCATGCGCTAACGGGACTGGAGACAGGAACCACATAAGGGCCTTCAGGAATGATCGCCACTGCCGGGTCTCCGTGCTCGGCCATGCTGCGTGCAATGGCCGCGGTCAGGTCACTGACCCGCTCGACGCCAGTGAGTTCGTGATCCTCATCCGACAGGCCTGTGGTGTACAGGCCGACCGTACCGGTTCGCATCGGTTTGAGCTGCATCTCTGTCTGCCACTCGTCGACATCGGCCAGCTGCTTGGCCAGCAGCGTATCCAGAAAAGCATCCGGACCCAGGGATACGAGCCTGCCCTGGGCTTCCCGGTAATGCTGCGAACCGATGCCTTCGGCACACTCCGATGCAATGATCAGGGTACCGCCCGGCTCCAGGATATCCAGCGGCGTCACCATGCCCTTGACGGTCTGATAATAGGTCTGATCCAGCGGGTAACCGGCAGAGGATGTCACCACCGTGTGGAATTTGCGTCCCACGGCAATCTCGGTAAATCCACGTACGAATTCCACGGCCTTCAGATGGCTGGCAATGACCTCGCCGAAGGTGGCGTACACCAGCCGTCGATCCTCGTCGATGATGGTATTCACCGCATAGACATCACCGAGCATGCGTACGATTTCCAGCTGCTCTTCATGCAGCGGATTGTGCTCCAGGTTGCACTGGGTCGCTGCCGGGTCTTCCATGAAACGGGCACTGTGAAAAGTGCGAATGGTCTCGTGATGCGCCACACCCGGTGCAATGACCTTGCGGCCCCCGGAATAACCGGCCATGAAGTGCGGCTCGACAAGACCCGTGGCGATGCGCAGATCCGCCTCGACAAAACGCCGGTCAATACCGACCGGTGTGCCACGCGTCTCGGTCTTGCCCAGGTCGACATGGTCCTCTTCGTTCTGTGCAAAGTGATTGACGACCGTGACGTTCTCCAGCACCCAGGGGTCCCCCACCAGTTCGGCCAGCTCCTCCCCTTCGTTGGGTCGATGCAGACCGGTGGCCACCAGCACCGTGATGTTCTCAGCCGCAATTCCGTTGTCCATCATGATGCGAATCATCGGCTGCAGAAACACATGGTTGGGAACCGGCCGTGTGATATCGCAGATCAGGATGCAGGCACTGCTGCAGCCCTTGCACAACTGCTCCAGAGAATCGCAATCCACCGGATTGGCCAGCGCCGCAGCAAACACCTCTGCAGCCGAGGCAGCCGGCGGAAAAGGCGGCTTGCTGATGATGGTGGCCTGGGCATCATCGGGCAGATTCAGGGCCAGTGTTCCACGACCGTAGAGAAGTTCGACAGCTTTATGACTCATGACAGATTTACTCGTTGGCTGCGGACACCAGGGCCCTGCCGGAAACCGGATTGAAGATCAGTCCTTCTGAAAATGACGCAGACGCTGAATCAGGCTGGAGGTGTCCCAGCGTCCACCGCCCATCTGTTGTACATCGGCATAGAACTGGTCGACCAGAGCCGTGACCGGTAACGACACGCCCGCCTGCTTGGCAGCATCCAGCGCGATACCCAGATCCTTGCGCATCCAGTCAACCGCAAAACCATGATCGAAATGATTGTCCACCATGGTGTCGGCACGATTGCTCAACTGCCAGGAACCACCGGCGCCCTTGGAAACCAGATTTGCCATCTGCTTGGCATCCAGTCCGGATTTTTCAGCAAAATTGATGGCTTCGGACATGCCCTGTACCAGACCGGCTATGCAGATCTGGTTGCACATCTTGGTTACCTGTCCGGCACCGACATCGCCGAATCGTTCGATAGCCTTGGCATAGACATCCATCACAGGCTGAGCACGATCGTAGTCAGCCTCGGAACCACCACACATGATGGCCAGCTGGCCGTTCTCGGCACCCGCCTGCCCACCGGACACCGGCGCGTCCACGAAACCGATTCCGGCGTCTGCACCAACCGCTGCCAGTTCGCGTGCCACCTGAGCAGATGCTGTGGTGTGATCGACAAATACGGAGCCCTTGTTCATGCCGGCAAATGCACCTGTGTCACCCAGCACGACGGATCGAAGATCATCATCATTGCCGACACAGGCCATGACGAAATCAGCGCCTTTTGCAGCTTCTGCAGGTGTATCGGCAGCGGAACCGCCGTGTTCACTCGCCCAGCGCGCAGCTTTTTCAGCTGTGCGGTTATAGACAGTGACGGAGTGACCCGCTTTTTGCAGATGGCCCGCCATCGGGTAACCCATCACACCAAGTCCGAGGAATGCTACCTTCGCCATTACCGATCTTCCCTTGTTTGACAAACCCCAATGGTAACTCATTGGATACCACCCGATAACAGGAAAGCCTTTGTGTGCCGGTAGAATCGGCACGCAAGCTTCGAGCAACCCAGAGCCCTGAAATGAAATCCCTGATACTCGGTGGTGTGAAATCCGGCAAGTCACGCCATGCCGAACAACTGGCCACAGACTCAGGTCGACCAGTGACTGTCATCGCCACCGCAACAGGCGATGACGCTGGTATGCAGGCACGTATCGCTCGTCACCAGGCAGAGCGCGATCCGCAATGGCATCTGCTTGAAGAACCGATCCTGCTGGGCAATGCCATTGCCAGCATCGACGAGCAACACTGTGTGCTGGTGGATTGCCTGACCTTGTGGCTGACCAATCTGTTGATGCTGGAGAACGACGCCGCTCTGAGCACCGAATTGCAGTCTCTGAATGCTGCAGTGGAAACATGCGGTAGTCGCCTTGTCATGGTCTCCAATGAAACCAGCATGGGCATCGTCCCCATGGGAGAACTGTCACGGCGTTACTGTGATGAAGCCGGCTTGCTGCATCAGGCCATGGCCCGTCACTGTGATGAGGTGGTTCTGATGATTGCGGGGCTCTGCCACCGCCTCAAGTAGTCAGGCATGCGAACGCCGAACGCCCCCTGTCGTCCTTGCCTGGAAGCTGATCGAGCTTATGCCTTGATGCGTTTGACCTGTACCGGAGTCGTACGCTGCGGCTGATGCTCGGACACGATATTGCGGCTCTGACACCCCTTCGGATCCGAGTTTTCACCGGCGTCCTGATCTGCCGAACTTTCGCGCTGCTGGCCGTTGCGATCACAATCGTCGGCACGAACGCCGCGGCTTGCCGTCAATGCGCCCCCGACCAGCAGGAATCCGGCTCCTGCCCGCATGAATTGACGCCGACTGGCACGATCC
>CBDUIJ010000208.1:0-10100 GCA_965367215.1 uncultured Granulosicoccus sp. | reverse complement strand
GTGGACTGCTTGAACAGGATGGCATGCACCTGCGGGCTACGCCAACCGGCTTCAACTGGCTCAATGACACGCTGGAGCTGTTCCTGCCGGGTGTGCATCGTTACCCGGTCATTCCACTGAATATTGTCAACTGATCACAACGGTCTGCGGGCCGGGCAGTTCGAGCGGTTCGCAAGCAGTTTCCGCCGGCTGCAATCCTATTTCTCGGCGGCCTGCAGCATTCTCAGCAGTTGCGCAGGATCCATACCCGGCATTTGATCGGCGCTGTCACGCGACGCCTGCGCCGGCTCACGAGTCGCAAGGACCTGACCCGCCACACCGGGCAGCCTGCCGTCGACTTCTCCAGTGACATCGCCCTGAGAGCCGTCTCTGCCTGCCTGTGCCGCCGCGGCCTGGGCCACGGGCGCTCGCACAGGGGCAAGAACATTGACATTCGGATCAACACTGATCGTGCCCGCGCTCACGCCATTCGGGCGCAAGGTGCTGTAATGCGTGACCCCATCGGCATCCTTCCAGGTGAATACCTCGGTAAGACCCGCGGGTTTCTCGTCACCCGCCATTCCAGCGGCACCACGGCTGATGGCACCCACGGCGCGCGACGTGTCGTCCTGCACCCCGGCAAACAGCTTGTCGAACTGACCCAGACTGCGTTCTGCCATCGACTTCCACAAGGCTCCCGGATCGCCCCCACGCAGGTAGACGCCGTAACTCAGCACCCCGGCAATAGCCAATAGAGGCACGCACGCTTTCAACAGTAATTTTGCTACCAGTCGCCAGAGCATTGATGGCCGAATCCGTGACAATTCGCGCTTGTATCGACTGTTTGTGTATCAGCTTTATCCCGAAGCTTGCAATTTGCTGACAGTAGCCCTAGTATCCGGTTCCATTTTTGATAACCGGGAGGTTGCTATGAAACCGGAAATACATCCCGAATACAAACAAATCACAGTCACTTGCAGTTGCGGAAACACGTTCGAAACGGGTTCCACAGCTGGACGAGATCTGAGTATCGAAGTGTGTTCGTCTTGCCATCCTTTCTACACTGGTAAGCAGAAAGTCATGGATACCGCTGGTCAGGTTGATAAGTTCCGTCGTCGTTACGGCGCCAAATAGCCAGACCTCGCAAGACAGCAGCACACGGATGGTGCTTGCTGACATAAAGACAAGAAGGCATCCTTTGCGATGCCTTTTTCTCGTGGGCGCAATATTATCTACCCAAGCTGCCCTTGCCCGGACGTCGCCTGCCAGTGACTGCCTTGCCGGGACTGATTCGCAAGCGGTACGCATTGTCGAGATCACTGACGGTGACTCGTTGCTTGTGGATGACGGACGCCGACTGCGCCTGATCGGCATCAACGCCTTCGAGATGCATTCACCGGATGAACGGGAGCGCAAACTGGCGCGGACCGCCCGTGACACACTGCAGGACTTTCTGCATGAACAAGCTGTCCTCATGACCCCGGGCCTGGAAACACAGGACGCCTACGGCCGAACCCTGGCCCACATCAGACTCTCCGACGGGCGTGATGCGGCCCGGACACTGGTAGCACGAGGCCTGGCTCTGGCCGTGGCTGTCGGCCCCAATACCCGTTGTGCAGACAGGCTGCAATCTCTTGAACGGCGTGCCCGCAAGCAGCGACGGGGACTCTGGAAATTGCCGGAACACCAGCTCACCAAAGAGAAGCTGTCTGGCCGGGAGCACGGATTTCATCTGATCACCGGTCAGGTTCTAGACATCAGTGGGCGAGGTGCACGAACCACCCTGCACCTGAGTAACGGCCTGCAAGTCATGCTGGGTCGACACTGGCCAACGCATGGCAACACACACTCAGTCGTACCAGAGACGCTGGCAGGTAGTAAGGTACAGGTACGCGGCTGGCTGAACACTGTCAACGGCCAACAGCGAATGACACTTCACCATCCCGGCAACCTCGAATTGATCAGCAACTAGTGCTCCAGCAACCCCTCTTTCTGGTGGATTCCAGCATCTATGTCTTCCGTGGCTGGCAGGGCCTGCCTGCGGACACACGTAACCGCTTTGGTGAACCCGACAATGCCGTGCAGGGCTTCACGGAGACCTTGTGCCATATCATCGAAAACCACAAACCTGCGATGATGCTGTGCGCTTTCGACGAGTGCTTCCGCAAGGGAATCCGCAACCAGCTCTATCCCGCGTACAAGGCTGATCGACCACCAGCGCCTGAGGATCTGGCCCCCCAGTTTGCCCGCTGCAAACAGGTGGCCCAGGCCATTGGCATCGCGACTCTGGGCAGTGACAGCGTGGAAGCCGACGATATCATCGGTCACTTTGCCGGCCTGGCTGCCGCTCGGGAAATACCCGTCACCATCGTCTCTGGCGACAAGGATCTTGCGCAGTTCATCCGTCAGCAGGATCGCTACTGGGACTACGGGCGCCGCCCGATGGCCAGCTACGACGAACTGCACAAGCGCTTCAAGATTCGACCGGAACAGATTGCCGACTGGCTCGCTCTCAGTGGTGACAAGAGCGACAACATTCCAGGCGTACCGGGCGTAGGCCCGACCACCGCAGCCCGACTGCTCAACAAGTGGAATGACCTGGATACCCTGCTGGCCAACCTGGGAGAGGTGTCCATGATGCGCTTCCGTGGCGCCCCACGCGTCAGCCGGCTACTCTACGAACACAAGGCAGCCATCGCAATGGCTCGTTCGCTGACAGGCCTGATTCACGATGAGCGACTCCCTGACAATCTCGACGGCTGTCAGCGCCAGCCTCGGGATGAAGCCAGCCTGACCACCGCACTGTCCGACGCAGGCCTGCCTGATGATCTGGCACAGCGCACCGCCAGGCGCCTGGCCGATCGATGAGCTCGGCCGAGGCAGACTCCGGGCTGTTGTTGTTCAACAAGCCCTTCGGCGTTCTGTGTCAGTTCACCGATGCCGAGGGACGCGCCACGCTGGCAGACTATATCGATGCGCCCGGCTACTACGCCGCGGGGCGCCTTGACAGAGACAGCGAAGGGCTTTTGCTGCTGACCAACGATGGCGCCATACAACAACGCATCAGCCACCCTCGTTTCAAACTGACCAAAAGGTATCTGGTTCAGGTGGACGGCGACATCGATGAACCGGCTCTGCAGGCATTGCGACGCGGAGTGCAACTCAAGGATGGACCGGCCAGGGCGACACGCGTGCGGCGAGTCGAGGAACCGACGGAACTCTGGGATCGTGAGCCGCCAATCCGGGTACGCCGCAACATCCCCACCAGCTGGGTGGAGATCAGCCTGCAGGAAGGTCGCAACAGACAGGTTCGACGCATGACCGCTGCCGTGAATTTCCCGACATTGCGATTGATTCGCACGCATATCGGTCAGCATGAGGTCTGGTCACTGAGCAGTGGCGAATGGCGATTTGCCCCCTCGGCATTCCGAACCTGAACAGACGTTCATAATATCTCCATCATTCAGGCGCTTACAGACTGCTAGACTCGCGCCATGCCTACGCCGCCTAACCATGCACGCGGGCGCGGACGAGTATGCCAGTGGGCTGTGCTTGGACTGCTGCTGCTCGCTCAATCGATCTCTCTTGCTGCCGTTGATGACAATCTGGCCCCTGCCACACCCGCGGCGGTCAGCTTTGACAGTGAACGAAACACCCTGACGATATCGACTATCGACAAGCAGTGGGACCTCACTCTGATTGCCAAGCGCCTGCTTGCCAATCAGGGGAATCTGGAAAACGCCATCCTCGGGCTTCCGCAGTTCTTTGACGGCAGCGTCAATGGCGACAGTGACTCCTGGGTCCGCATGACGGTCGATGACTCTGGCGCGGAGAGCCTCTACACAGGGCATGTCTTCACTCAGGGCGAGCTCTACGAACTGCAATTTCGTGAAGACATGGGAGGGCACGCGCTGGCACTGCAACCGGGCAGTCTGACACTCGGCGACATGATCCTGCCACAGGCTCCCGGTCAGAATTCAGGCGATCCGGCGACAGATGGCAGCAGCCCCAAACTGACTGAAAGCTCGACCGGGCATGCCACTCGATCGATAAAGATCGGCATCACAGTGGACAGCAGTTACAACGAACAATACGAACAGCGAGGCCTGGCGCACGCCCTGAGCATCATCAACGGCGTCGACGGCCTGTATCAGGAACAGCTTGGCCTGGCTGTCATCGTGGACGGAATCCGGGTTTATGACGATCCGGAGCAGGACCCCCTGGTGAATTACCCGGGCGATGTCGATCAGATTCTTGCCAGTTATCGGGACGTGCGAATTCAGGATGAAGAACTACCGGCCGATCTCGCCCTGGTCCACCTGTTCAGTGGTCATCCTGACCCGAACAAGATCATCGGCCTGGGCTGGATCGACACGATCTGCCGGCTCGATGGCTATGACCTGAGCATGTCGACCCCCTTTCCCTACGACATGTTGTTATCGGCACATGAAATTGCGCACAATCTGGGTGCCGAGCATGACGATGACGCAGCCTGCAGCACTGATGAGGCAGCATCCGGCAACGAAATCATGTGGTCGGAGCTCTCGAGCAACACCCGGCCCGCCTTCTCCAGCTGCAGCCTGCAGAGCATGCGCCCGGCCCTGTCGGCAGCCTGTGTACTCGACAATATCGATGTCGGCGTCGAGATCAGCGCCGCCCCCAGCGGACAGACGGAGCAGCTGGCAGTCACCGTCGAGGCGTATAACAGCGATGACAATCGTGTGGCGCAGCAAGTAATCAGCACCACGCTGTTCCCCGGCGGCACGCAACTGTCATCCCCCGCGGCCGGCTGCAGCGTGACCGAGAATCAGCTGACCTGTCGCCACAGTGTTCTGCAGCCCGGCGACAGCGATTCGAAGTCGGTAACCGCCGCATTCATCAACGATGGCGCCACCTATCCACTGGTTGTCAGTGAGCTGGAGCATCCCGGCTTCACGGATACGCAGCAACTGGACAATCAGGCGACGCTGAATCTGGACGACCCACAACTCGGATTGAGCTCGGTAACCTTCGCCGACACCGGCAATGGTCCAGCCAGTCTGCCAGCATCCGGTGGGCAGACGCTTGCCAACCAGGATTCGGGTCAACCGTCCTCTGATGCGCAAGGCGTGCCGATGTCTTCGGGCGGCAGTGCCGGCGCAGGCAGCACCGGCCCGCTCAGTCTGGCATTGATGGCGCTGTTCGGCCTCTCTGCCAGCCTGCGGCGCTGGAAACCATCTGGCCGCGCAACACGCTGAAGCAGCCCCACCTGCAGATGGTGGCGCTTGCTGTCTCCACTCATCGGCTGGAAAGTAACCCTGCCTTCAGATCGTGGCGCTTGCTTTCTCTCCTTATCGGCCGGAATACCGGCCGAACTCAGTAGCTGCGCTCTACCGAATAACGGGCAATCTGCTCCAGTGCATCCCGGTAGCGTGAAGCGGGCAAACCGCTCAATGCTTCTATGGCACTGCTGGCAGACTCGTGCGCCCGACTCACCGATTTTTCCAGTGCATCGGTCTGCTCGATGATCTCCAGCACCTCGGACAGACGCTCGAGCCCGCCTTCCCGGATGGTCTCGGCAATGACGTCTGCCTGAGCCTCGGTACCATCACGCATGGCATAGATCAGCGGCAGCGTTGTCTTGCCTTCAGCCAGATCATCGCCGATGTTCTTGCCCATGGTGTCGCTATCGCTCTTGTAGTCCAGCACATCATCGACAATCTGGAAAGCGGTGCCCAGATGCATGCCGTAACTGGCCAGCGCCGTCTGGATATCCGAGGATTTTCCCGCCAACACGGCACCCAGCTCGGTGGCTGCCTGAAACAATCGCGCCGTCTTGGCTTCGATGACCTGTATGTACTGCGCCTCGGTGATTCCCGGCTCTCGCACATTCAGCAGCTGCATGACCTCACCTTCGGCAATGCGATTGGTGGTTGAAGCCAGAATACTCATCACCTCAAGGTTCTGCACTTCGACCATCATCTCGAAGGAGCGCGAATACAGGAAATCGCCCACCAGCACAGCGGCTTCGTTACCCCATACGGAATTGGCAGTATCTCGACCCCGTCGCAGTTCTGAGGCATCGACCACATCGTCATGCAGCAAGGTCGCTGTATGAATGAACTCGATGATGGCCGCCACGGCAACCGGTTGCGACTCGGTATCAGGGTCAAGACCACAGGCACCGGCAGCCAGCAGCACCATCTGCGGGCGCAGCCGTTTGCCGCCGCTACCGATGATGTAGTTGGACAACTGGTTGATCAGCACCACCTCGGAGGCCAGGCGCTGGCGTATCAGCTCATCTACCCGGCTCATGCCGGAGGCAATCAGGGCCTGGCTGTCTTCGATCGACAAGGTCATCAGTTGTGTAGCAGAAGAGTTCATGAATCGGAATGTGTGATGCGCGCCCTCAATACTGGCAAGTTCGCGTCAGGCAATCAACTATTGGGCGCTACAATAGTCCGCGACAATCTTGCAAGGATACAGTGTATGAGCCCTATCAGCCGCCGAAGAGCCCTTGGCATCATGGGCGCAACTGCCGCCACCAGCCTGTTCGGCCTGCCTGCCATCGGACAAAACCGTACTCGCATCAGTGTCGGCGCCCTGCGCTTCACCAGCCATGCCGCCAGTTTCGTTGCGTTTGAACGCGGGTATTTCGAGGAAGCCGGCTTCGATGTCGACTTCAGATTCTTTCAGGCGGCCCAGCCGATGGCAGTCGCCATTGCCTCGGGAGACGCTGATTATGCGGTTACGGCCATCTCCGGCGGTCTGATCTCTCTGGCAGAAAAAGGCGCAGTGAAAGTCATTGGCGGCGCCCTGTCGGAAGAACCCGGCATCTATGGACAGCAGATTCTGGCGTCCAATGCCGCTTTCGAGGCCGGCCTGACAGCCCCGGCCAATCTCGAGGGACGCAGTTTCGGCACGACCCAGGCAGGCTCATCCTTCCATTACATGGGCTCGAAGATTGCGGCCGCAGAAGGTGTCAATGTGAAGTTCAAGCCGTTGCAGAAAACCGGAGCCATCATTGGCGCCATCAAATCCGGGCAGATCGATGCCTGGTCGATCGTGCCGCACATTGCCAAACCACTGGCCAATGCCGGCGCCGTGAAGATCATCGGCTCCGTGGCTGACTACCTGCCCGACTATCAGGTGACCACCATATTCACATCCGCCAGTGGTGCCAGTGAAGAGACCGAACGCAACATCGCCTTTCTGTCAGCCCTGTCCAAGGGTGCGGCAGATTTCAATGCAGCGCTGGTAGACAAGACGGCCGGCGATGACGCTCGGGACGATATGGTTCGACTGATTCACAAATACGTCTACACCGACCGGGATTACGAGAAGGCTGCGCCGAGCATCATCAATGGTGCCATGCGCATCAATGAAGGCGCTGCCATGAACCTGACGTCCATCAAGGACCAGATAGACTGGTTCAAGTCGGAAGGACTGGTCAAGGACTCCGTGACTGTCGATACCGTCGTCGACTCCTCCTACGTCCCCATCATCGGCAAGTAGGCCTGACTTCATAACGACCAGCAGCCCGGTCCGGATGTGATGACGACATCCGGTCCTCGCTCCACCGCCTCAACAGCACAGCAGGACCGCATGCAACTGCAATTGCGTGGCGTCAGCCATGTGTATGACTACACGACTGTCCTTCAGGATATCGATCTGAAGGTCGAAGCCGGGCGCATTCTGTGCCTGGTCGGTCCCTCTGGCTGCGGAAAATCGACACTGTTGCGACTGATGGGTGGCCTGGAAAAACCCACCTCCGGCTCCATCAAGCTGCTGGGGGAGGCCCCGTCCGACTGCCTCAACCCTCTGACCTATGTGTTTCAGGACTTTGCCTTGCTGCCGTGGCGAAGCGTTGAGGAGAACATCAGCCTGGTGCTCGAGGATCACTCACTGTCAGCCTCCAGACAGCAGCAGATCATCGATGACGTGTTGCAGCGCACCCGCATGGGCGACTTCAGACAAGCCCTGCCACGGCAACTGTCCGGCGGCATGAAACAACGTGTGGCCATTGCCAGAGCTCTGGCAGTCAACCCTGCCGTTCTGCTGATGGACGAGCCCCTGTCGGCACTGGACAGCCAGACACGCGAACTGCTGCTGGATGATCTGGTACAGCTATGGACCAACGAACCCTTTACCGGCGTCTATGTGACACACAATCTGTCCGAGGCCGTTCGCCTGGGCCATGAAATCGTCGTACTGTCGCGCCGACCGGGACGAATCTTCGAAACCGTCACCATCGAGCAGGCACTGATCGACAGAGGCCAGAACAGCATCGAACTGGAAACGATTCGACAGCAACTGTGGCAGATGATGCGCGATGAGGCGGAACAGGCAGAGCGGGAGCTACTGACACCATGACCAATCGAGCCCTGCAATCCGGGCAACGCCAATGAACAGGAGCCCGAACAAGCCGACTGCCTCGGGGCAGAGCAGCTCCGCGCTCGGCACTCGCGAGAATCCCGGGATCCCGATCAACGGCAATCAGCAGAACGCCGAGATCGATGTGCCATTTCGCGGCGGCGGCTTTTCTCCCAAGCCCGTGCGTGGCATTGCCCTGCTGGTATTCGCAGCCCTGTTGATCGGTATCGAATGGGGTAGTCGTCAGGGATACATATCCAACCTGACACTGCCGAGGCCATCGGATGTATTCGCCACCTTCCAGCAACTGTGGAGCAGCGGCCTGTTATGGAAACATCTTCTGCCCTCGCTGAGTCGACTGCTGGTCGGTGCACTGTTCGGCATCACCGCGGGCGTGGCTGTCGGCATACTCATCGGACTGTTTTCTCTGGTGCGCGCCGGACTGGTACCGCTGGTGGCCGCCCTGTTCCCGATTCCCAAGATTGCCCTGCTGCCCCTGTTCGTGATCTGGTTCGGCATTGACGAATCTTCCAAATACGCCTTGATTGCCTTCGGCACCTTCACCCCGACGGTCGTGGCAACCTATGCCGCCGTTGACAATGTCGACCGCACGCTGGTGCGCATGGGCCAGAGTTTCGGGCTGAGCTGGTTTTCCATTGTGCGCAAGATCATCGTGCCAGGCGCCATGCCCGGCATACTGTCAGGCTTGAGAGTCAGCCTGGCCATTGCCATCATTCTGCTGGTGGCGGCAGAAATGCTGGGCGCCGAATATGGCATTGGTGCCTACATCCTCGAAGCCGGCTCCTTGTACGATCTGGAAAGACTGTTTGCCGGAGTGGTGATCCTGTCCTTGCTCGGAGTTGTGATCAGTAGCATGATTGGCTGGATTGAACGCAGGCTGCTCGTCTGGCGCAGTTGAAAAAGGCGACAGAAGGCATCAAAGTACCTTGCGGCCTCGATGGCGCCGTCGTTCGAGAGGTGATTGTTCGCAATTATCAGGCAGATCCAACGGATTTCGATCCGGGGCTTGTCAGATTGCACACTTTGTGCATCTCTCATGCTTGACGAATCCAATAGTCAGCAGGTATAGTAGCGGGCTGTTCGCGGTAGATACCGCATATCATTGCGCAAAGAGCCCGATGTCAGTTTGGGCCCCAGTTTCAGGACCAGTAATCATGTACGCGGTAGTCAAAACCGGTGGCAAGCAGTACCGAGTAAGCGAAGGTGACCGTCTCAGGGTCGAAACCATCACGGCGGAAGCCGGCAGCGACGTCACTCTTGACGAAGTGTTGATGGTCGGCAGTGGCGAGTCCGTCAATGTAGGTGCACCTCTGGTGGCCAATGCCTCTGTCAGCGCCAAAGTGCTGTCACATGGCCGTGGCAAGAAAGTCAAGATCATCAAGTTCCGCCGTCGCAAGCATCATCGCAAGCAGGCAGGACATCGTCAGAATTACACTGAGCTGCAGATCACCGGCATCAACGCCGGCTGAACACAGCCCTTCGTACAGAATTCAGTCAGGTAATCAGTCATGGCACACAAGAAAGCAGGCGGTAGTACCCGCAACGGTCGCGATTCAGAATCCAAACGTCTGGGCGTGAAGAAATTCGGTGGTGAGAACGCAGTAGCGGGCAACATCATTGTTCGTCAGCGCGGCACTCGCTTCCACGCAGGCGTCAATGCCGGCATCGGCAAGGATCACACCATTTTCGCCAAGGCAGACGGCGTAGTGACCTTTACAGTGCGCGGTGCCCAGAATCGCAAGTTCATT
>CBDUIJ010000207.1:0-10143 GCA_965367215.1 uncultured Granulosicoccus sp. | reverse complement strand
ACGACTGCACGACTGCACGACTGCACGACTGCACGACTGCACGACTGCACGACTGTACTGACATTCAGCTGTCACATTCAACCGCTACGCTGCGAACCTGAATTCACGTTCTTCATTCAAGTTCAACACGGTGCATCGGTAATCCATGTCCAGCTCAATCTTCAGAAAATTCGCGCTTGCCACAGTCGGCGCGTCTCTTGTCATAGGCAGCTCCGTTGCCACGGCCGACACCAAGCTGATCGGTTCCGGTGCAAGCTTTCCCTTTCCCATCTACTCCAAGTGGTTCAAGGATTTCAGCAAGGCCAGTGACGGTGTTCGCGTCGACTACCAGGCCAAGGGATCCGGCGCCGGCATCCAGGATCTGGTCAACGGCACCGTTGACTTCGCAGCCAGTGATGCGGCCATGAACGCCGAGGAAATGGGCAAGGTGGACAAGGGCGTTGTACTACTGCCACTGACTGCCGGTGAGGTCGTACTGGCCTACAACCTCGATGGTGTTGATGAGCTGAACCTGCCGCGTGATGTCTATCCACGTATTTTCACCGGTGAAATCACGCAATGGAACGATGAGGCCATCGTCGCTGCCAACCCGGATGCCACATTGCCTGATGAACAGATCACGGTTGTCGTTCGCTCCGACTCTTCCGGTACCACGCATGTATTCACTGGTCACCTGAGTGAAGTCAGCGACAACTTCAAGTCCACGATCGGTCAGGGCAAGTCTCCACAATGGCCACAGACTCAATCGTTCATCAAGGCGCCCAAGAATGATGGCATCACGGCTACCATCAAGCAGACGCCGGGCGCCATCGGTTACATCGAATATGGTTATGCCAAGCTGACCGGTGCCACCACCGCCAGGCTTGAAAACGCGGCTGGCAACTTCGTTGCAGCCGGTGCCGAAGCGGGTGCCGCCGCACTTGCCAGCGCTGAATTCTCCGACGGTACCTTGCCCGAGAGTGACGTGCCCGACCTGGTTTCCTGGATTTACGATCCGGCGGGTGAGCAGGCTTATCCGATTGCCAGTTTCACCTGGTTGCTGGCCTACAAGGAACAGGACGACGAGAAGGCTGCGGTCATTCGTGATTTTGTCGAATACGCCATTACCGAAGGCCAGAAGAGCTCCGACGAGCTGGGCTACATCCCCTTGCCCGAAAACGTGGTCGAGCGTGTCCGCAACGCTGCAACATTCATTCAGTAAGCAGATCTGCTGACGAGCAGCGGGCTGTGTGTCGCTATCGATGCACAGCCCGCTGCCGTTTGACAAGCAAGACTGGATGATCCCCTCGGCGCTGGATGCGCCTGCATTTTTTCCATCTCTGACAGGAGCCGGCATGGCCCGACATCAATTCAACATCAGCCGATCCGCTGACAGCGTCAGCGCACCTCCCAGCTCGCGTGAGCTGACGACTGATACCGTCTTTCGAGGAATCGCCTGGATCTGCGCCTCCTTGATCATCGTGCTGACGGCCTGTCTGCTGTTCAAGATCGGTGCGCAGGCCGTTCCCGCCATCAGGCAGCATGGCCTGAGTTTCATTTTTGGCACCACCTGGGATGTCTCGCGCGAGACCTTCGGCGTATTGCCGGAAATCTGGGGCACGCTGTACAGCTCGTTCCTGGCGCTGATCATTGGTGGCAGCTTCGGTGTGGCCATCGCGATATTCCTGACGCAGGAATTCATCAGTCCGCGTCTGGCCGCGATTTTCCGCACCATCGTCGAGATGCTGGCGGCCATCCCGTCAGTTGTCTATGGCTTGTGGGGCATCTATGTGGTCATTCCGATGCTGCGCCCCATCTCCGAATTCCTCAATGCCTGGCTTGGCTGGTTCCCGATGTTCTCCACCGATCTGGCAGGCCCGGGTCTGGCGCCCGCGGCGCTGGTGCTGGCCATCATGATTCTGCCCACGGTTGCCGCCATTTCAGTGGATGCCATGCGACGCATCCCCTACAAGGTGAAGGAGGCGGCCTATGGCATGGGCACCACGCGCTGGGAGGCGATTCTCAAGGTCATGCTGCCCACTGCATCATCCGGCATTCTGGCGGCTCTGGTTCTGGGTTTCGGCCGTGCGCTGGGCGAGACCATGGCGCTGGCGATGCTGATTGGTAATAGCAATCAGATCAATCTGTCGTTGTTTGCACCAGCCAATACGCTCGCCTCCTTGCTGGCCTCCAGCTTCCCGGAAGCCGGCCAGATTGAAGTACAGGCACTGATGTACGCCGCTCTGGTGTTGCTAGCCATTACCTTCCTGGTGAATGTGGGTGGCCTGGCCATCCAGCAATACACCGTCAGAAAATTCGAGGGAAAACGATGATACCGGTAGCCAGCATGGTCGATGAGGATGCCGCCATGGCGGCAGCGGCGCGGGCCATTCCCAGGCTCGAACGTCAGACCTTCGAATCCCGGGCGTTCAAGAGCGGCCTGTTGACGACACTGACCTGGGCCGCTGCGCTGTTGGCCGCGGTTCCCCTGTTCTCGGTTCTGTACATGCTGATCGTCGAGGGTGGGGCGCGTATCGACCTGGAAGCCCTGACGGCGCTGCCACCTGCAGGCTTCGAGCAGGGCGGCGGTTTTGGCAACGCCATTGTCGGTACCTTGCTGATGGTCGGCATTGCCTCGGCCATTGCCGTACCACTGGGCATTGTTGCTGCCATCTATCTGTCGATTCTCGGCGCCCACACAAGAGTGGCGCGGGTGTCACGCTTTCTGGCCAAGGTGCTGACGGGGCTGCCCTCGATACTGGCAGGCGTGTTCGCCTATGCCGCAGTTGTATTGTGGATGGGCAGCTACTCGGCCATTGCCGGGGGTGTGGCGTTGGGCATGCTGATGCTGCCGACTGTAGTCTTGACCGCGGAAGAGGCCATGAAGGAGGTGCCGCAACGCATGAAGGACGCCGCGTTCGGCATGGGCTGTACACGCAGCCAGGTCATCTGGAGTGTGGTATTGCCTACCGGTCTGCCCGGTATCCTGACCGGCGTGATGCTGGCGGTGGCCGGTGCGGCCGGTGAGTCGGCACCGCTGTTGTTTACAGCCCTGTTCAGCAACTATTACGTCAGTGAGATGGTCGAGCCAACCGCATCCTTGTCCATCCTGATCTACAACTTTTCAGCCATGCCCTTCGATAATCAGATCTCGCTTGCCTGGGCAGCGTCACTGGTTCTGGTGTTCATGGTTCTGATCATCAATATCCTCGCCCGGCTGATTGGTCAGCCTAAGGTCTGATGGAACGGATACGAAGGAATATTTCACTATGAATGCAACCATGACACCCAATCGGGTCACTATTCAAGAAGCCGCACCTGTGAAAAAGACAGCCATTGATGATGTCGTGCTGGACTGCAAGGTTCGCAAGATCCACTACGGGGACTTTCTTGCGGTCCGTGACAGTAACGTGCCCATTGCCCGCAAGCAGATTACCGGCTTCATCGGCCCTTCGGGTTGCGGCAAGAGCACGGTGCTGCGAAGCCTGAACCGCATGAATGACCTGATCGATGTCTTTCGCTTCGATGGCCAGGTCACTTATCATGGCAAGGATATCTATGCGCGCGATGTCGATCCCGTGGTCGTGCGTCGCTACATCGGCATGGTCTTTCAACAGCCCAATCCATTCTCCATGAGCATCTTCGATAATGTGGCCTTCGGTCTGAAGCTCAATCGGTTCAAGGGTGATACACACGAGAAGGTCGAGAAGGCACTGCGGGGTGCGGCCCTGTGGGACGAGGTCAAGGGCAAGTTGAAGAACAGTGGCTTGTCGCTATCGGGTGGTCAGCAGCAGCGTCTGTGCATTGCACGAGCCATTGCCACTGAGCCGGAAGTGTTGTTGATGGACGAGCCCTGTTCAGCACTGGACCCGATTGCCACGCGGCAGGTTGAGGAGCTGATGCTGGAGCTGAAGGAAAACTACGCGGTGGCACTGGTGACTCACAACATGCAGCAGGCCACGCGCGTTGCAGACAAGACCGCATTTTTCGGTGTCGATATGTCAGCGGGTGGCAGAACCGGCTATCTGGTGGAAATGGGCGATACGGATCAGATCTTCAATCATCCTCGCGAGCAGCTGACTCGTCAGTATGTCGCCGGGGAGTTCAGTTGACCCGGTTCTATCGGGTTGATTGATACTCGTCAGTTGCGTTCTGGAGTCAGGCATTCATGGGCAGGGAGCCGGATACTGCAATGGTGGTCACATCGAGCTGCTTGAACGGTGAGCGCTTCGATCTGAGCGCCATTGCCGATGCCCTGCACGGGCTTCGAGACCATATGCATCATGTCAATCTGCGGCTTGACAATCATCACCCGGCACTGAATCGGGACTGCGTCGAGCAGATCGTGCAGGCGTACAGCATGATCGATCATTATCTGGCAGAAGACTTGCCTCTGTTGTCCATGGGGCAGTCACGCGAAGTACTGGCGGTTAACCATTGTGTGTTATTCGGAGAGAAAAACACCCTCAATCCCGATTATCATAAGGCCCTCAAAGCCAGTGAGAAGCATTTCTACGGCGTTGCGGGATCCGGTATCGGTGGGCTGGTTGACTGGTATTCGAGAAACCGTGAGCAGGCAGTATGGCGACTGGCGGCAGGAGTCTATCTGCAGACAGTCGGGCCGCCGCAATTGTTTCTCGAAGGCAACCATCGCACGGGCGTCATACTGGCCAACTATGTTCTGGCCAGGGCCAATCAGGCACCCCTGGTCATCGATCATCAGCTGGCTCCCACCTGGTTCGAGATGACCGAGATTGTCAGATCACGCCGCCGCAGTCTGCTGGAACCGAAATTCTGGTTGCGCTCCCTGCATGGCGAGCTCGCCGAATTCATTCAGCATCATGTCAATGAGCGCTACTTGCGCCGCAGTTCATTACCGGGGAATTGAAATGGGAGTCTCTACCGCCAGGAGATTGAGTCCAACCGAACGAGTAGATGCGCTGTTCCTGGATCTGTGCAGGCATTACGAAGGGGGAGAGGACAAGGAGGTGCGTGCGGCCGCGAAGCTGCTGCTGGTGGCTCTGGCTCGATTGCGAGAGCATGGTGGTGCCCACTGGGATGTGACGCTGGACGCCTATGTCAAGATCGCCAAGAACCGCCCGGAGAAGCTCGCCAGTATTCTGCAGCAGGGCAATAGCGGGCGTAAATCGATGTAGGTGCTGCGCTTGCCGAGACGCTGGCCCAGAGTCGCTTGAAGAGCTGCCCTGATTGCAAACGGTAACAGCAGTACGGTTGTGTTGTGAGACGATAGAGTCTGGATGCATGTCAGTCCGATACCGTCGAGCAGACTTCCATGGGCAAGAGTATTGGCAGTACCCGTTTTACACAGAAAGAGACACGTCGCTTCAATACCCGGTTGGATGAGAGTCTGCACGCTCTGGAGCAGATGCTCGCCGTGCCGGATTTTGGCAAGGGGGAGTCGTCGATCGGTGCTGAACTGGAACTTTATGTCATTGATGAATCCGGCAAGCCGCTGCCCATCAGCAAGCGCCTTGTCGATGAGGCCGGCGACGCGCGGCTCACGCTGGAGATCAATCGATACAATCTGGAAGCCAATCTGACACCCGGCCCAATGAAGGGCAATTCACTCAAGCGCATCGAAGACGAGATGATCGAGATGCTCGCCTCCCTGAATACGCTGGCCGAGGCACAGGGTGCGCGTGTCATCCCCATCGGAATTCTGCCAACGCTCAGACCTCGTGATCTGACGCTCGACATGATGACGCCAGATAAACGCTACCAGGCGTTGAGCAAGGAACTCAGGGAGCGCAGAGGCGAGAAGTTTCGCATTCGACTGCGCGGTCGCGAGCGTATCTCTTTCGGCACCGACAGCGTGACGCCGGAAGGGGCCAATACCTCACTGCAGGTGCATTACCGTGCTCACCCCGACAGCTTTGTTGATCTCTACAATGCCATTCAGCTGGTCACACCGCTGGTGCTGGGTCTGGCTGTCAATTCACCCTACGTGCTCGGGCGCGAGATCTGGCAGGAAACCCGGATCGAGCTTTTTCGACAGTCGATCGATGGGCGCAATCGCAAGCGGCGCGAACTTGACCTGCCGGCACGCGTGAATTTCGGGCACGGCTGGCTGCGGCGTAGTGCGTTGGAGCTGTTTGCCGAGTCGGTGCATCTGTTCGAACCCCTGTTGCCCGTCTGCTCGGATGAGAATCCCCTGGAGGTGCTATCGGAAGGTGGAGTGCCGGCGCTGGAAGAGCTGGGATTGCAGATGGGGACTACCTGGCCGTGGAACCGGGCTGTGTATGACGCTCACGACAAGGGACATGTGCGTATCGAGCTGCGCTCACTGCCGGCCGGCCCGAGCCCGATCGATATGCTGGCCAACGCGGCATTCGCGCTGGGGTTGGCGGAAGGGCTGGTGGGCAATATCGAAAATCTGCTTCACGCCATGCCCTATGCCTCTCTTGAAAGAAACCTGAACGAGGCGGCACGCAATGGAATGGATGCCACGCTGTTGTGGCCGTCGCGAACCACGAAGCGGCTCGACTCGTATCCACTGGTCGATATCGTCAAGGAGCTGCTACCGACCGCCGATGAGGGGCTCAGTGTCGGCGGTGTGGCAGATGGCGATCGTCGTCGCTATCTGTCTTGTATCGAGCAGCGAGTCGCTGCGGGGCAGACCGGGGCCAGCTGGCAGACAGGCAGCTACCAGCGGTATCGCGTCAAGGGCGCATCGCGCAAGAGCGCGCTGCGCGCCATGGTCAATGACTACACCGAGTTGTCTCTGTCGAACCTGCCGGTGGCTGAGTGGCCACTATCCTGATGATGAATAATCGACTTATTCCTTTTTGGAGGACTTCTCCAACTGCTTGCCACAGCAACTGAAAAAGGCGCCGTCATCGGTGTCACAGTTGCAACTGGTGGTCACCAGAATACTCATCTCGCATTCCTGACAGTGGTAGGTATCGCCTTCAACTGGCTTTTCGGATTGTGTGCTCATGACGGTTGCTCCTGATGAGATGGCTGCCGGTATCAAGGTACCGGGGGAAATCAGTATCTGTCAGACAGCGGCATTGCAAGGCGCGTTGTAACAATGCCAGTTCACCAGCGCGGCATGCGCGACGGGCGCCATGGCAAGGCAAGCTGGAGTGTGCCAGAACGATTCACCGGTAGACGCGCCAATTTACAATGCAGCATCTTGTAAGTCTTGCCATGCAAACATTCGCGGCAACTAGTGAAAGGGTGGAGGACTGACATGTTGTGGACGTTGATTGTCGTACTGGCTTTGTTGTGGGTGGTCGCCGTGGTCGTCAAGTTCACGGTAGGTGGACTGATTCACCTGCTGTTGCTGGGCGCGATAGCGTTGCTGGTGTACCGATTGCTGACCTGACAAGTGGCCTGACATGTGACCTGAACGCAGGCGGAAGCAACGGCACTATTCCGCTTGCCAGTGCTGTTGTTCACGGGCATTCTAGCGCCCATGACAAATGCACCCTCCAGCAGTGATCGCGCCGCCAGACTGAAACCCAGTCAGATCAGAGCGGTCTCGGAACTGGGCATGACGCTACCGGACATCACACCCTTGTGGTTCGGTGAAAGTGCCTGGCCGAGCAGCACAATGGCCGTGGAAGCGGCGGTTGATGCCTTGCGACAGGGCGATCACTTCTATCAGCCCAACAGTGGCAAGACCAGTCTTCGCGATGCCTTGTGCCAGTACCTGACTCGCTGCTATGGGCAGCCATTCGATCGCCGAAGAATCACGGTTACCGCCTCCGGCATGCAAGGTCTTGCCCTGACAGCGCAGGCCTTGATTGACCCGGGCGACGAGGTTGTGTGTATCGACCCGGCCTGGCCCAATATGGCTGAATGTTTTCAGATTGCCGGTGCATCCATGACGCGACTGGCACTGGAGGTGGTGGACGATCGCTGGTCGCTGGACATGAACAGACTGATCGATGCCATCACACCGCAGGTCAAGGCCGTGATCATCAACTCGCCATCCAATCCCACCGGTTGGGTCATGTCAGCGGATGACCAGAAGACTCTGCTGGAGCATTGCCGCCGCACCGGCACCTGGATCGTGGCGGACGATGTCTATGCTCGTCTGTACCGGCATGGCGATGTTGCCCCCGGATTGCTGGCACTGGCAAATGCCGAGGATCGCCTGATTTCAGTCAACAGTTTCTCCAAGGCCTGGTCCATGACGGGCTGGCGACTCGGCTGGATCACGGCACCGGCTGAACTCGAGTCGACATTCGCCATGCTGACGGAATTCAATATCGCAGCCCCGGCAGGCTTCATTCAACAGGCGGGTGAACACATGATCACCGATGGCGAACCGGAGATCACGCTGCTCGGTGAGAGGCTGCAGGCTGGCTATGCCCGGGTAGAGAGTGCGTTGAGCGAGTTGCCGACGGTTCGTTTCATTCAACCCGAAGGGGCCTTCTACTGTTTCTTCGCGGTCGATGGCATGCAGGACAGTCTCGCCTTTGCCAAATCTCTGCTGCACACGGCACGTGTGGGTCTGGCCCCGGGCATTGCCTTCGGTGAGGTCGGTGAAGGCTTCCTGCGTCTGTGCTACGCACAGCCGGTGGATATTCTGGATGGCGCACTGGAGCGGCTCGTTGGCGAGCTTCGCCGCGTTTGAGGCCCTCGGGAATCTACCGTGAAACAGCATTCGTGAAGTGTCAGAATTTGTTTGTGAGAAAAATTCACAGGCGGCTGATGATCTTGTCCCTTGAGTAATATTGAAGTGCGTCACAAAACGTTTAGGATGGGGTTCGAGTAACCCCTACCTAGACGGAGTAACGATGACGACACGTGACTTTTCTTCCACGGTAGCCGCCGCCCGGCGTCTCTCCTGCGGTTCTGCGTTGGCGATGTTGTGCAGCGCACCGGCTCTGGCCGGTGTTGGCGTAGATACCTCGGAACTGAATGAGGCTGTGACACTGGAAGGTGTCAAGTCGCACCTCGAAGTCTTTCAACAGATAGCCGATGACAATGGGGGCAATAGAGAGGCCTCCTCTTCCGGCTATCTGGATTCGATAACCTATGTAGGACAGGCCATGGCATTGGCAGGGTACCGGGTCGATGTGCAGCTGTTTCCCTATCTTGTGTTCGAAAACAATTCACCGGCGGAATTCGCACAGGTGTCGCCTGTCCCGACAAGCTATGTGCTTGATGAAGAAGAGGGCTTTGCCGAAGCGACCTATTCCGGTTCCGGCGATGTCACCGCCACGGTGGAAGCCGTAGACCTGGTGGTGCCGGCAGCTCCGGATGCCGATACCTCGAACAGTGGTTGTGAGGCCGAGGACTTTGCCGACTTCACCCCGGGCAATATCGCCCTGGTGCAGCGCGGATCCTGCTCCTTCTTTCTGAAGGCTGCCAATGCGGAAGATGCCGGCGCCAGTGCGGTCATCATCTTCAATGAAGGTCAGCCAGGTCGAACGGCGGCACTGTCGGCGACACTGGGAGGGCCGGGTGTGTCCATTCCGGTCATCGGCACCTCCTATGTTGTCGGCACTGATCTGGCAGCCGCCGAGTCCACGGCAAGAGTCAGTGTGGATGCGCTGACCGAAGAGCGCGTCAGTGCCAATGTGCTGGCCGACACGCCTATCGGCAATCCGGATGAGACGGTTGTCGTCGGGGCGCATCTGGATTCGGTCGATGATGGTGCCGGTATCAATGACAATGGCAGTGGTTCTGCCGTACTGCTGGAAGTGGCCTTGCAGATGAGTGCTCTGGGCTACCTGAATGACGAGCAGACCGGTGTCAGAAACCGTGTTCGCTTTGCCTGGTGGGGCGCTGAAGAAGCAGGCCTGCTTGGCTCCGAGTACTACGTGAATACGGTGTCCGATCCGGAATTCGAGCAGATCGTGGCCAATCTGAACTTCGACATGGTGGGTTCGCCCAACTATGTGCGCTTTGTGTATGACGGCGACGGATCAGACGGTGGCGGTGCCGGTCCGGAAGGCTCGGCCTTCATCGAGTGGTTGTTCAACGACTATTTCATGGAGCAGGGGCTGGCAACGGCACCGACAGCTTTCGACGGTCGTTCCGACTATGGTCCGTTCATCCAGTACGGCATACCGGCCGGTGGTCTGTTCACCGGTGCTGAAGGTGTGAAGACTGACGAGGAGGCCGGCATCTTCGGTGGGGTGGCAGGTGAAGCCTATGACGCCTGTTATCACGCGGCCTGTGACACCA
>CBDUIJ010000206.1:0-10190 GCA_965367215.1 uncultured Granulosicoccus sp. | reverse complement strand
AGCAACATCAGAGCATAGACGGCTGTGGGAGGATTTCCTGAAGAAGCGTCAATCAAGGCTACGCACCGCAATGCTGCAACGGCACCACGGCAATGCAGGAAAGCCAACGGTTTGACACGCAGGACAACTATGAACTATTGTAAAACTGCAATATACCGGCAGGTCTGACCCTTGCCGGCGGGTTCGTGAACCGAAAGGCCGCTGTCCGATCCGCATGGAGCGCTTGCGAGAGAATGAACTCTCCCTGCGAGCTGCAAGTTCTCGTCTGCTGTTTGAATCTCTGGAAGGCAATTACTGCCTGCCCATTATCACCACCGAGATCTGATCTGACATGAGCATGAATATTCGCCGACTGAAAACGTCGCTGTTGCTGGCTGCCTGCCTGCTCGGTGCCACTCCGGCATTTTCAGAAACCGTCATCAATGTGGGCGCCTTCGGTGCTGATGCCAACAAACTGGACCCTCACCTGTCAGGCGGTGGCCAGGATCGCGCGCTGTTTGGCTACATGTTCAACGGCCTGACCCGATTTGCACCGGGCAGCATGAACCCGGATGACATCGAGAACGATCTGGCAGAGTCCATCAGTGGCTCAGATGACGGCCTCGTCTGGACAGTCAACCTGCGCAAGGGCGTGCAGTTCCATCATGGTTATGGCGAGTTGACGGCCGAAGATGTGGTCTTTTCTCTGGACAAGGCTCGCACTCCGGAGACATCCGCCTTTGCCAATACCTTCGGTGTCATCAGCAGTGTCGAAGCTCTGGATACTCACACGGTGCGCATCACATTGAGTGAACGTACACCAACCTTCATCGGTCTGCTGGCCAACCCTGCTGGCGGCCTGATCATCAGCAAGAAGGCTGCGGACGAACTCGAAGGTGATGAAAAGGCGGCGCTGATCGGCACCGGCCCCTTTCAGTTCGACAGCTATACGCCCAAGAGCCAGACCGTTCTGGTAGCGCACACCGACTACTTTCGGGGAACCCCGAAGATAGATCGCATCAATTACCGCTATGTCGAATCCGACAATGCCAGGGAACTGGCCTTTGCTGCTGGCGAGATCGATCTTTTCTATGGCAAGCGTGAACAGGATTGGGTTGATCGCATGCGCAAGCAATACGCCAACGACATTGCCATCGATATCTTTGCGCCCAGTCAGTCACGCATGCTGCATCTGAACCAGAGCATCAAACCACTGGATGATATCCGGGTGCGCCAGGCCATCGAGCACGCCATCAATCGCGATGAGTTCCAGATGCTGATCGGACAGGACATCACTCAACAACTGCGTGCGCCTGTACCCAGCGGTTTTCTGGGACAGAACACCGACGTGCCTGTCTATGACTTCGATCAGGACAAGGCCAAGGCTCTGCTGGCCGAGGCGGGTTATCCGGATGGCCTGACACTCAAGGTACCCACCAGCAAGATCGGTAGTCTGAAACTGCCTTTCGAGCTGATCATGGAGCAGCTGCGTCGAGTCGGCATCACACTGGAAGTCGACTTCATTGACCACCGTGCCTGGCACGCTCTGATTCGCAACAATGAAAGCCCTCTGGTCATCTATGGCGCGGCTCCCTTCCCGGAAGCCGATGCTTTCCTGACACCGTTCTTTCATTCAGACTCCATTGTCGGAACACCTACCGCACAAACCAATTTCTCTCACTGCAATGTGGCTGACGATGCAATCGACAAGGCCCGCTCTGCGGCCGACCCGGCTGAACAACTCGAGGCCTGGGCTGCGGCACAAGTGAGCATCATGGAAGCGGCCTGTGTGGTTCCCATCTTTGAACTACAGCAAGTATGGGGACGTCGGCAGTCACTCGACCTGGGGTATGAGCTGACCGGCACCCTCAATCTGGGACCACCGATTACCGAGAACACCACGATCACACGCTGATGACTCTTGGCCTCTGGTTCGCCTTGCGGCGACTGGCACTGGCAGTACCGACCATTCTGGCGGTACTGACGGTTATCTTCTTTGCCATGCGTACCTTGCCGGGAGACCCGGCGTACGCCATCCTGGGCGATGTCGCCACCGCAGAGTCGGTGGCTGCACTGCGCGAGACACTGGGTCTCAACAAGCCCATTGCCGCGCAGTACATCGATTTCGTGGCGGGCATCTTTCGCGGAGACTTCGGCTCTTCACTGGTCTTCAACAGACCAGTACTCGGTGAGATTGCACGCGTCCTGCCCTACACACTGGAACTGACCGTGGCCTCGGTCGTGATCGGCAGTGTCATCGGCATCCCTCTGGGGATACTGTCGGCCATTCACCGTAATCGCATGCTGGACTACATCACGCGCACCCTGTCGCTGGTGGGTTTCTCGATTCCGGTGTTCTTCATTGCCATATTGTTGATCCTGTTGTTTGCCGTCAAACTCGGCTGGTTCCCGGTCATCAGTTCCGGCCATCCGGGCGACTTCGGCGCACGCATGAATGATCTTTTCCTGCCGGCCCTGACAGGTGCTCTGCCGCTGGTTGCGATGATGACTCGCGCCACACGTTCATCCATGCTCGAGGTACTGGGCGAGGATTACATCCGCACCGCCCGCGCCAAAGGTGCACCGTATCGTCTGATCATTCTCCGGCATGCACTGCGCAATGCATTGATACCGGTGATCACCATCATCGGCCTGTACTTCGCGCTCATCATCGGCAACTCGGTACTCATCGAGACCGTGTTTACCCGCCCCGGGCTCGGATCCTTGATCATCGGCTCGCTGGACAACCGCGATTATCCGATGGTGCAAGGCCTGCTGGTGGTCTACGCCGTGATCATCGTGGTAATCAACATCCTGACCGACCTGACTTACAGCATGATTGACCCCAGAGTGAAGCATTCATGAGCGGCACCCTGCAGGCCCCCTCTCGATCGAACTCCCGTTGGCGACAGCTGGTCTCGACGTTCAACTACAACAAGCTGTCGTGGGTGGGCCTCGGCCTGTTCTTCCTTCTGGCTCTGTTGGCTCTTTGCGCACCGCTGATCGCCCCTTACCACCCCATCGACCAGAGCATCATGGACCGGATGCAGCCGCCCTCCATGGATCACTGGTTCGGTACCGACCAGTTCGGTCGTGATCTGTTCACGCGTGCCTTGTACGGAGCCCGTGTGTCACTGTTTGTCGGCACCGTATCCGTCTTGCTGGGCATGCTGATCGGCGGTTCTCTGGGAGTCATTGCCGGTTATTTCGGCAAGCTGACGGACCTGATCATCATGCGCATCATGGATGTCATGCTGTCGTTTCCGACCCTGATCATGGGTATCATCATTGTCGCTCTGCTCGGCCCCAGTCTGCCCAATGTCATCATCGCGATTACCGCAACCCTGATACCCAAATTCGCACGAGTGGCCCGAGCGCCGACCATCACGATCAGAGAGCGCGCCTATATCGAGGCCTGCCATGCCATGGGCTATTCGGAACTGCGAATCATCGTGTTCCACATCATTCCCAATGTGCTTGCCGAGATTCTTGTCATGGCCTCACTGTGGACCGCCAATGCCATCATGATTGAAGCGGGGTTCAGTTTTCTGGGACTGGGTGTGCGTCCGCCGACCCCGACCTGGGGCGGCATGATCAGAGAAGGTTTCGAGTTCATTTTCCAGTCGCCCTGGATGAGCCTGTTCCCCGGCCTGTGCATCTTTCTCGCCGTCATGGCCCTGAACCTGGCAGGCGATGGATTTCGCGATGCCGTTGATCCGCGGCTCAGCCGCTTGAGGGATCTCTGACGTGCAGATCAGCGACTCAGGTAGCCGTGGCGAATCGCCGCTGCTGTCAATCAACAATCTGACCACGGAATTCAAGGTTCGTGGCAACTGGCATGCCGCTGTCCGCAATGTCTCGCTGGAGGTGCATGCCAACGAGACCCTGGCCATTGTCGGCGAATCGGGTTGTGGCAAGAGCATGACGGCCATGTCCATCATGCAATTGTTGCCCGAACATGGTTGCCGCATCAACCATGGCGAGATCCGATTTGCCGGTAGAGACATGCTGACACTGCGCGAAAAGGAGCTGCAGACATTGCGGGGCAATCGGCTTGCAATGATTTTCCAGGAACCGATGACGGCGTTGAACCCGGTACTGCCGATTGGCCTTCAAGTGGCAGAGCCACTGATGTTTCACCGTCAGATGCCGGAACGTGAGGCCAGGCAGGAAGCCGTCAAGTTACTCGAACAGGTCGGCATAGCCGCCGCTGCGAGACGCCTCGATGACTACCCGCATGAATTCTCCGGTGGTATGCGTCAACGCGTCATGATCGCCATGGCGCTGGCCTGCAACCCGGACATCCTGATTGCCGATGAACCTACCACCGCACTGGATGTCACCATTCAGGCGCAGGTGCTGAACCTGCTGGCCCAGTTGAAGGCTGAACGCGGCATGGGAATGATCCTGATCACGCACAGCCTGGGAGTGGTTGCTGCCGTGGCTGACAGGGTTGCCGTCATGTATGCCGGCGAAGTGGTGGAAACCGCGCCGGTCGCAGAGATCTTTGCGCATCCGACTCATCCCTACACCGAAGCGCTCATCCGTTCGATACCCCGTTCGGACCGGGATATCGCGGCCATCAAGCCCATTGGCGGCGCGGTACCATCAATCGATCAGATGCCCGCGGGTTGCCGCTTTGCGGATCGGTGCCCGATCAGTGAATCCCGCTGTCATCTGGCAACCCCGCCGATGACCACTGTGCAGGGATCAAGTACACACCTGGCCCGTTGCTGGCTCCGGGCCGACGCCGCCGTTGACAGCCAATGAGCAAGATGAGTACATCCAAAAATGCGCCGCTGGTACAGGTGCGTGACCTGCAGAAATTCTTCACCACTCAGCGTGGCCCCTTCGGCCGTGCCGGCGATACGGTGCGTGCCGTGGATGGCGTCAGCTTCAACGTCGATCGCGGTGAGTCCTATGGACTGGTCGGTGAATCCGGCTGCGGCAAGTCCACCGTGGGCCGCCTGGTGCTGCGACTACTCGACCCCGACGCCGGTAGCCTTGCCTTCGATGAACACGACATCACACATTCATCCCGGCAGGAGCTGCGCAAATTCCGGCAGCGCATGCAGATGGTCTTTCAGGATCCTTATTCATCACTCAACCCGCGCATGCGGGTCGGCAGAATTCTTGAAGAATGCCTGAAGGTACACGGCACCGTCGAGCCAGAGCAGCGTGCCAGCCGTGTCGCCGAACTGTTGACCGAGGTCGGCCTGTCGCCGGCGGCGGCCGACCGCTATCCCCACGAATTCTCGGGCGGTCAGCGGCAGCGTATTGCCCTGGCACGGGCGCTGTCGGTCAACCCCGAATTCATCGTCGCGGATGAACCGGTCAGTGCTCTCGATGTGTCCATACAGGCGCAGATGCTGGAACTGATGAAGGATCTGATGGAACGGCGCAATCTGTCCATCCTGTTCATCTCCCACGACCTGGGAGTGGTTCGTTATTTCTGCCAGCGCCTGGCTGTCATGTACCTGGGGCGCATCGTGGAAAAGGGCCGTGTCCCGGAAATATTCGACAACCCCTTGCACCCTTACACACAGGCCCTGCGTGACGCCTCGCCAATTCCGGATCCGACTCTGGGACAGCAGCTGGAAAAACTCGACGGCGAGGTTCCCTCAGCCAGCGCACCTCCCGATGGCTGCCATTTTCACCCGCGCTGTCCGCGGGCGACCGAGCATTGTCAGCAGGTCTATCCGCCGTGGATAGAGCTTGATGAGGAGCGTGCGGTCGCCTGCCATCTGTACAACCCCGAACTCGAGGAAAAAATGGCACCGGAAAAACGCCTCAGGCAACACTGAGATAACGTTCTGGCAGAAGCGAGGTGGGAAATCTGCCAGCTGGTCGCTGACTTATCCCCCGCCTTCAGTGCCCTCGTTCCAGCAATTTCAGCACGCCAGCCAACCCCAGTTGTTCCAGCCGGTCGATATTGCGTTGCGGAATGCTGTCCGGGTCAGGATGGCTGTCCACGGCCTTTTCCACGCTGTCTTCCCGCAACAGATGCAGTATGGGAAATGGCGCACGATTGGTCCAGTTGCTGACATCATCCTTGTCAGTCCCCTCGAACTGGTAGTCGGGGTGAAAGCTGGCGATCTGCAGAATGCCATCGAACTCCAGATCCTCGAACAGCGCTTCTGACAATGCCAACAGGTCCAGATAGTCATCAAAATCGTCAAAGCCGGCGGGCAGAACCAGCAAGGTGGTGCGCTCCTCCTCGCTGTCGACCAGACGATGCGCCTCATCCGATAGCTGCTGCAGGCACTCTTCCGTACTGCTACCGGTGGCGACGACGATACTGACCAGTCCGCGCCGCCGTGCCGCATTGGCAAACGGGCACAGGTTCTGGCCAATGACCATGGCGTCAAGCCAGTGCTCGATGGTGGCGGCGATATCATTCAGGGGCAAGTTGCTGGTCAAGTCTGGCTCGTTTGATTCATGTCTCCCGTTATAATAGAGGAATGACAAACCCTGAACTCGACTTGTTGCAACCTTACCCGTTCGAGAAGCTGCGCAAGCTACTCGACGGCATCTCGCCTGCCGACCTGCCCGCGGTCTCGCTGTCCATCGGCGAACCCAAGCATCCGGCCCCCCAGTTCGTTCTGGACGCCATGCAGGCAGCCGCGCGTACGGTTGAAAAATATCCCACCATCCGAGGTATCGACGAGCTGCGGCAATCGATAGCCGACTGGCTCTGTCAGCGCTTTGCATTGACCGGTGCCGATGCACTGGCAGAGCATCATGTACTGCCCGTCAATGGCACCCGGGAGGGTCTGTACGCCATCGCTCAGTGTGTGCTGGACAGAAGCCAGAAAAATCGCCAGGTGCTGATGCCCAACCCCTTCTATCAGATTTATGAGGGTGCCGCGCTACTGGCAGGCTGCACGCCCGAGTTTTACGCCATCGACGAAGATGCCGATGCCAATCTGGATGCCATCAGCGATGCACAGTTTGCCGCCTGTCAGATGATCTACCTGTGTACACCCGGCAATCCCACCGGAGCCGTGGTCTCCGAGGCCGCTCTGCAGCGTCTGATCGGCAAGGCGCAGGAACATGACTTCATCATCGTCAGCGATGAGTGCTACAGCGAGATCTACCGTGAAGCCAGCGGCCCGCCCTGCGGTCTGTTGCAGGCGGCCCACGCCATGGGACTGGAAAGTTACGAGCGCTGCCTGGTATTCCATTCACTCTCCAAACGATCCAACCTGCCCGGTTTGCGCTCCGGTTTTGTCGCCGGTGATGCAACACTCATCAAGCGCTTCGTCGAGTACCGCACCTACCAGGGCTGCGCCATGTCAGGCTTCGTGCAGGCAGCCAGTATCGCTGCCTGGGGAGACGAAACGCATGTTGCCGCCAATCGCGCTGCCTACGATGAAAAATACGAGGCTGTTATCGACATTCTCAGTCCGGCACTCAACGTCAGTATTCCGCCAGCCGGCTTCTATCTATGGCCGGAACTACCTGTCGATGACCAGCAGTTCACTCAGCGACTGCTGGCAGAATTCAATGTACGCGCGGTGCCGGGCAGCTATCTGGCCAGAGCACCGGGACGTGACAATTACAATCCGGGAGCCAATCATCTGCGGTTGGCGCTGGTAGCGCCACTGGATGACTGCATCACGGCTGCACAACGTATAGTCCAGTGTCTTTGATCCGACCACTCATCCACTACAGAGAACCCACACAATGAGCGAACTCGAAAGCATCATCAACGATGCCTGGGAAAAGCGTGCCGATATCACCACCGCACAGGCTGACGGCGAAATCGGCAAGGCTGTCGAACAAGCCATTGCACTGCTTGATTCTGGCAAGGCCCGCGTTGCCGAACCGCTGGGTGCCCCCGGTGAGTGGCAAGTGAACGAGTGGCTGAAAAAGGCCGTGCTGCTCTCATTCCGTCTGCGCGACAACGCGCCTATCCAGGCCGGTGGCTTCACCCAGTTCTACGACAAGGTGCCAGGCAAGTTCACCGACATGAGCGCTGAGGAATTCGCCGCCTCCGGTGTGCGCGTCGTCCCACCAGCCATGGCCCGCAAAGGCAGCTATGTTGCTCCCAATACCGTGCTGATGCCCTCTTACGTCAACATCGGTGCCTATGTCGATTCCGGCACCATGGTCGATACCTGGGCTACCGTGGGCTCCTGCGCCCAGATTGGCAAGAATGTGCACCTGTCCGGCGGCGTTGGCATCGGTGGTGTGCTCGAGCCTCTGCAGGCATCTCCGACCATCATCGAAGACAACTGCTTTGTCGGTGCGCGCTCGGAAGTGGTTGAAGGTGTGATAGTGGAAGCCGGTTCGGTGATTTCCATGGGCGTCTACATCGGTCAGAGCACGCGTATCTATGACCGAGAGCGTGATGAAGTGACCTACGGTCGCATCCCCGCTGGCTCCGTGGTTGTCTCCGGCAACCTGCCATCGGACAACGGCAAGTACAGCCTGTATTGCGCGGTCATCGTCAAGCGTGTTGATGAAAAGACTCGCAGCAAGGTCGGTATCAACGAACTGCTGCGTCTGGCTGACTGACAAGCAAGGCCCAGGTCATTCGATCTCGTATTCAGCCACATTCCCGGTGAATGCGAGATTGACGACTTGCCTGCAGCAGAGCCGAGACAGTAAAGACTCGGCTCTGCGTTGCGGAATATTCGACCAGAACAAATCGCGACGGAAACGCTCAAGCCGCTTCTCGCGTCTCCTTCAGAATCTCGGCTATCGCTCGAAACAGCTGTTTGTGCGGGGATGTCTTGCGCCAGGCCAGAGCGATGGTTCTCGGACAGGCATCCGGTAGCGGCACAAGATCAATCTGCGCATGTGCCGCCACACCTCCATCGATCGCCAGATCTGGCAACAGGGTGACGCCCAGCCCCTCTGAGACCATCGCTACCAGAGTGAGCAGACTGGTGGCAGCAAAGCTCTCGTCCAGCGACAGGTCCTGATCAGGAAACGCTGCCAGCGCATGCCGCTGCAGGCAATGTCCGCTTTCCAGCAGCATCAGACTCTGACCTGCGAATATGGAATCTCGAGCCTGCCGAGTCGACCTTTTCTTTCCGGCTTTCGCAATGGCCAGCTGGTAGCCATCGTTGAACAATTCAGCATGCTCCAGATTCGCAATGTCGAAAGGCAGTGCAATCAACGCCATGTCCAGTCGGCCGGAGACGACCCCTTCAATCAGACTCTCCGTCATCTCCTCTCGCAGATAAAGCCCCAGATCGGGAAACCGATGTCGGATCGCAGGCAGTGCTGCAGGCACCAGATAGGGTCCGACCGTGGGAATCGAGCCGAGAGTGAATCTTCCTTTCTCCGGGTTCGAGTGGGCGCTGGCCAGACTCTCGATTTCTGTTGCACGATTGAGCAGGTCCTTTGCGCGCTCGACGATTTCCAGGCCGATGGGCGTGAACAACACGCTATGCCGGGTTCGCTCGACCAGGGCAACACCCAGGCGATCTTCCAGCTCCTTGATGCCCGAGCTCAGCGTAGGCTGGGTGACGAAAGCCAATTCCGCTGCCCTGGAGAAGTTCAGCGTGCTTGCCAGAGCCGTCAGAAATCTGAGTTGCTGCAATGTGATCATTATAGATTTACTCTATATCCAAAAATAATATTATCAATTTCACTTATATCCGTCCACCCCATATAGTCATGGCTCAACAACGGATATGGAGCGAGAAGCGAACATGAGTGGAACAAATCAGAAGACTGTCGAAAACCTGCGACACGTATTGGGACAGACTTTCAGTCTGTATTTTCAAAGCCAGAGCTACCACTGGAATGTGGAAGGACCCAATTTCCGTCAGCTTCACGAATTGTTCGAGGAGCAGTACACCGAGCTGGCAGGCGCACTGGACGAGATTGCGGAACGCATCCGCATACTCGGCGCCTACGCCCCGGTATCCGTTGCGGAAATGATGTCTTACGCCGGTGAGGAAGCGGCACCTGCGAAGAGCGCCGATGACATGGTGGCCAATGTCATCAACTCGCATCAATCGCTGGCGGACACACTGCGACAAGCTGTTGCTCAGGCCGCCGATGAAGGAGATGACGTGACTGCGGGCTTGCTGACAGATCGACTGGAGGTTCATGAAAAGACCCTCTGGATGTTGAAAGCCAGTCAGAAATAAACCCTCTGCATCCAACTGAACCGGTTCTGTCACTCCCATGAGTGTCTGCACCAGTCATCACGCTCACAGCAATGACTGTGAGCGTGATGACTTGAATGAGTG
>CBDUIJ010000205.1:0-10206 GCA_965367215.1 uncultured Granulosicoccus sp. | reverse complement strand
TGCGTTGGAATACGGTATGCCGCCAACAGCCGGCCAGGGCATCGGTATCGATCGCCTGGTGATGTTGTTGACGGGCTCTCCCAGTCTTCGCGATGTTGTATTGTTTCCTCATATGCGACCGGAAGCCTGATTGCATCCTGACCGATAGCCTGCCTGGAGTCACGAGCCTGACATGAGAATGCTTGCGATAGCTCAGGACGAGATCCTGCGATTGTTGTCCACTCGTCGCGGCTTGTTTTCCCTGCTGGGCTTCGTGCTCATCTGGGCGGGCGTGCTCAGTTACGGCATTCTGCCGGCAGCAGCGTTCTTCACCGGGGCCAATGAATCGGGCCTGAGCGAGATGTTGCTGCCGCGGCTGGGTCTGACGGCCTGGCAGCAATGGCCCGCGCCGGAGCTGGCCGTATACTGGGTTGTGAGCCTTTATCTGCTGCCCTTCATGGCCTTGCTGACATCGGCGGATCAGACAGCGTCCGACCGGAGTCGTGGCACGCTGCGTTTTCTGGTGCTGCGCTGCTCCAGGCTGGAGATCTTTCTCGGGCGTTTCCTGGGGCAGTGCGTGATCATGGCGCTGCTGATTCTGGCGACGCTGGGCACGGTGCTGATGGTCATTGCCGGAAACTCCGGCGATTCGATGGCAGCCTCGCTTGCCCGTGCGCCGATGATCATCATCAATCTGATTCTTCTGGTACTGCCCTATATCGCCTTGATGGCCTGGGTATCTGTCATGGCCCGCTCCGCTCGCCAGGCAACGCTGTATGCCATGGTTATCTGGCTGAGCGTCTCCCTGTTGATCAGTTATCTGCAAGCCCGGTTCGGACCGCTGGCATTGCTCGACTGGATTCTGCCGGGTTCACAGGTGGGGCAGTTGCTGCGCTTGTCGGACTGGCAGACGCTGGATTATGCGCTGATACCGATACTGCATACTCTCGTGCTGTTGCTGATCGGCGGCACGCTGATGTGGCGACGCGATCTGTAACAGCGATCTTCAGGCAGCCTTGTCCAGTGTCAGCTTGCTGGTAAAGGTCACGCTGCGATTCCTGCCGGTATCCTTGGCGTGATAGAGCGCCAGGTCGGCGTTGGTGGTGAGTATTCGAATGAGCTGGTCCTGCGCAAGCTCTCGATAGCGTTCGATGCTGTCAATCTCTGCAACTCCCAGGCTGCACGTGACTGACAGTGCCTGACCTTCAACATGGATCTCCAGATCCTGTACCGCGCTGCGAATGTTCTCGGCGATTTCCTGTGCCAGCGGCCCCGAGATGCCCGGCAACAGGACACAGAATTCCTCCCCGCCGTAACGCGCCAGAATCCCGATGCCGTCCACTGAGCGGGCAATCGCCAGTGCCGCAGCTTTCAGCACACAATCTCCAGCCATATGGCCGTGGGTGTCATTGATGGATTTGAAACGATCAAGGTCGATCATGATGAATGAGAGCGGTTCACCCGCCTGCAGGCCATCAGTCACTTGCTGGTCGAGAGCTCTCAGCAGATAGCGACGATTGAACACGCCGGTGAGCGAGTCGTTGTGAATCAGCTGTTCGATATCCTGCCGCATGGTCTCGAAGTTGTTGGCCAGGTCGCCAATCTCGTCACGACGCTGCGCGAAGTTCAGTGGTGTCGAGTAGTCATGCTCCTGTATGCCTCGGGTTGCCGCAGACAGTGAGATGATCGGGCTGGATATGCGATGCGCCACGAGCAGTACGATTCCCAGCGCGATCCAGAAGGTCAGGGCGGTGACGCTGATGATACGGTTGCGAAGCTTGATCAGGTCGGCGATGAAGATGCGCTCGGGCATGACGGAATACACATGCCAGTCGAGAAGCCCCAGCTTGCTGGCGACGACATAATTGCTACCGACTTTTCTCAGTTCATTGTCATGATCTTCAAGCTGCCTTGCGATAGCCATGAGTTGCGCCTCACTGCTCATCAGTTGAATCATCGCTGCATCGCCGCTCATGGCATGTCCTTCTGCATCGCCAGGCTGTGCATGCTCGAGTGCCTCTGCATGATCGTGTGAATCCGACGAGGACGCAGGTTCGATATGTTTGCTCGTTTCCTGATGAGCCCCGCTGACATGGTCGGATATTTTCAGTTGGTGGTCGGGACCCTCATCATCGGAGACGTCGGCGTGGCTTGAGGATATATGGTGATCGACCCCCTCGTGGTCTCCTGGATTTTCCAGGTGATCGCTTGACTCCAGATGGGCCGCGATGAGCTCGGAATCGTTGGTCACGAAAAACAGCGTGCCTTCCTCTCTCGAGTTTTCATGCAGAATGGTTTCCCAGATGTGCTCCTGATCCAGGCCGAAAAATACCGCCATCTGGGGCCCCGCAGCGGCGGGCAATGCCTTGCGAACCCAGGCCTGCTTGCTCGTTACCAGCAAGCCGTGCTGCAAATCGTGTTGCGCATCAGGCTCGGTAGTGGTCAGAGCAGCCTGCAGTTGGCGTGCATCTGTGGAGTCCGTTCTGGAGATGACCTTGTCGCCTCTGACCAGCAGGAAGTCGGACAGGTAGGGATCAACTTCGGTTTTCGCGGCCAGAGTTTCTTCCAGTTCGATGATCGAGCTGTTGGAGAACCCCAGATCCGAGGCAAACAGGGTTTCACCGATATCGTGCTGCAGCTCCTCGACCAGATCATGAAACCCCAGAATATGGTTCTGCAGTGTCAGCTCGGCAATGCGTTTCTTGCTGGCGCCAATGGAATCCTTGAATGTCAGGTAGGTAATGGAGCCGAGTGCAGACAGCAGCACGATCATCGCCACGCTGAAACTGAAAATGAGCTTGCCTCTGATTCGCAGCGACAAGCTTTTTCTGCACCATTGATATATCTTTGTCATCCATCGAGCCAGTAAGGGGAGGCAGAGATGTCATCAGCCTCCCGGCAATCTCGCGCCCATTGATCAGTGTCAAGAACCATTGGCAATGAATCGGCCGTTGTCCGGTAAAACTTAGTCCCCGTGAATATTCAAAACATGTCTGAGCTATTGATAGAGTGTGAGGGTCTGGGAAAGCGCTATGGCAGCAAGGCAGCGCTGGACGGGGTCTCGTTGACATTGTCAGCCGGTGAACCGAGTGCGTTGGTAGGCCCGAATGGCGCCGGCAAGACCACCCTGATCAGTCTGATTTGTGGGTTCATTGGCAAAAGCAGTGGTCGGATTCAGGTGCTGGGTGAGTCGCCGGGGTCTTCCGCCCTGAGTGGGCAGCTGGCGGCGTTGCCGCAGGATGCTCTGCTCGATCCACGGCTCAGCGTTGGTCGGCAACTGCGTTTTCTTGCACGTTTGCAGGGCATGTCGATCAAGGCGGCACGTGCGGATGTGCAGCGTGTGCTGGAGACCGTGGATCTGCTCGATTCGATCAATACGCGGCCTGCAGACCTGAGTCATGGCATGCGCAAGCGAATCGCCATTGCTCAAGCTCTGTTGGGTACGCCGAGACTGGTGCTACTGGATGAGCCGACCGCAGGTATCGATCCACCGAATGCGAAGATGATACGCGACTTGATTCGTCAGCAATCCGGCAACACGACATTCATTGTCAGTTCGCACAATCTGGATGAACTGGAGCGCCTGTGCAGCACGGTGGTCTATCTGGAGAAGGGGCGTCTCGTATCTGTGGGGCCGGTTGTCGATGATGCTGCGCAGTCGTTCATTACCTTGCGCCTGGCGGATGTGCCGGAGAGTGAATTTCTGGAAGCGGCGGCAGCATTGCCCGGGATCGAACACCTGAGTCGCAGTGCCCAGGGTGATTATCTGATTCGGGCGGACAATGACATGAGTGCAAGCCTGTCACTCATGCAGTTGTTGAATGACAGGCATTGGAAATACCGTCTGATGAGCCGTGGCAAGTCGCTGGAAGAGAGGTTGTACGGCAACTCCTGACACTGCAACCGCCAGCGATCAATAGCAGGCTGCAGGTGTCGGGTGGCACTTTTCCGATCAGCCTGAAGCCCGAAGCCGGCAGTTGTTCGCTACCGCAGATCGACTGCCCTTCAGGCTTTGATTTCCCGGGTCTCGATGGACAGATTGTGCGTCAGGGTACGATGTACCGGACATTTGTCGGCAATGGCCATCAGACGTGCTCGCTGCTCGTCGTCAAGATTGCCGTGCAGCGTGATATCGCGATCAATCACATCGATCTGCATGGGTTTGTCTTCGCAGCCTTCACAATCCTTCAGATGTTCTCTGCTGTGTCGCAGTACCACTTCGGCATTGTCCAGCGGCCATTTCTTGCGCGCCGCGTACATGCGAATGGTCATGGCGGTACACGTGCCCACCGATGCCAGTAAATGCTCGTAAGGATCCGGACCTGCATTACTGCCACCAACGGAACTCGGCTCATCGGCAATCCACTGATGATCATCGGTAAAGACGTCCAGCATGAACTTCTGATTGCGCTCACTGATGCTGACCTCACCTTTCGTGATGCCTGGTCGGGCAGGGGCCTTGGCATCAGCGCTGACCTTCACCTGTCTCAGGGCCCAGGCGGCAATGATGTCTGCCACGTATTCGGCATCGGCAGCACGCGTCAGCAAGTGATCTGCATTGTCGAGACTGACAAAACTCTTGGGGTGGCGGGCAGCCTTGTAGATGCGTTCAGCCTCGGCGATATTGACTGTGGCATCAACGGGTGAATGCATGATCAGCAGGGCCGCCTTGAGCTGACCAAGATGAGCTTCCGATGTCTGGTTGATGTCGTCCAGGAACTGCTTGCGGATGGTGAACTGGCGACCGGCCAGGTTCACCTCTGCCTCGCCATCACGTTCGATGGCATCGATATCACAGGAAAATTGTGCGGAGACATGACGCGCATCACCGGGAGAGCCGATGGTGGCCACCGCCTTGCACTCGGGGATGTCATGCGCAGCGCTCAGCACGGCAGTGCCCCCAAGGCTGTGGCCAATCAGCAAGGAGGGAGCCATGCCTTCTTCGCGCAAGTGATCGGCGGCGGCCACCAGATCCTGCACATTGGAAGAGAAGTTGGTATTGGAAAAATCGCCGTCGCTGTTGCCCAGACCGGTGAAATCGAAGCGCATCACCGCGTAACCTCGTTTGACCAATGCCCGCGAGATGCGCGAGGCTGCCGCAATGTCCTTGCCACAGGTGAAGCAATGAGCGAACAGAGCGGTAGCGACAGGCTCCTGATCGGGTGTTTCCAGCAAACCTGCCAGAGAGCTTCCCTGTGAGCCCTGAAACTCGAACTTGCGTCTGGCTGGCATATCAACTTTCCTCGCCGATGAAGTTTCTGATTAGCGGCAGCACGTGCTCCATGATGAGCGGCTGTGCTTCGGCCGAGGGATGAATTCCGTCAGCCTGGAAGTAGTCTCTCTCGGTTGCAATAGGTTCCAGCAGAAACGGCAAGAGGCTGCTGCCTGAATTCTGTGCCGCCTTCCCGAAGGCATCGGAGAACATCTTGCGGTAGGCCGGTCCATAGTTGCTGGGAATCATCATGCCGGCAATCAGCACGTCGGCTCCACCGTCCTGTGCAATGGCAGCCATGCCTTCCAGGTTTGTCTGCATGGTCGAGGGCTGGTAACCGCGCAAACCATCATTGCCACCCAGTTCGATCAGCAGCAGATCGGGTTCGAAGCGTTGCATCGCGTCGGGCAGACGTCGCAGTCCGCCTGCTGTGGTGTCGCCGCTGATGCTGGCATTGACGAACTGTACATCCAGACCTTCGTCGAGCAGGGCTTGCTCGGCAAGATGGACCCAGCCATCGTCTTCGGCCAGACCGTATGCGGCACCGATACTGTCGCCCATGACCAGTACCTTGTAGGTCTCGGCACGGGCCGAAAACGCTGCCATCAAGGCGCTCAGCACGAGTATTGTTCGAAGCAGTGTCCTGATTTTCATGGCTTGTGCATCCTGAATATATCCCCATTATCCGCGTTTTAACGCTGGCAAAAAGTCGCGCCGGCACCCACTTCAGCGAGAGCGCATGAACAGTCCGACTCCTGCAGGCACCAATAGTGCCGCTGGCGCCAGTAGTACCGTGTCTGCATCCCCCGAAGCCGTGCTCAGCGGCCATCAGATAGCCAAGCGTGTCAGCGGTCCGGAAGGTGAGCTGACCATCCTGCACGAATTGGACATCGAAGTGCACGCCGGTGAAGCGATTGCCATCGTCGGGCCATCGGGCTCGGGAAAGTCAACCTTGCTGGGTATTCTGGCAGGCCTGGACACCCCGACTGAAGGCACCGTTGAGCTATTGCACCAGCCCTTGTCCTCGATGGATGAAGACGCGCGAGCGCGCTTGCGTGCCGGTCAGGTCGGATTCGTCTTCCAGAGCTTCCAGCTGCTACCCGGACTCACCGCGCTGGAGAACGTCATGTTGCCTCTGGAGCTGACCGGGGACGCCGATGCGGCCGAGCGCGCACGCGCCATGCTCGAGAAGGTGGGCCTGCAACATCGCTCAGGTCACCAGCCCTTGCAGTTGTCAGGTGGCGAACAGCAGCGCGTGGCGCTGGCACGTGCCTTTGTATCGGAACCTGCACTGCTGTTCGCGGATGAACCCACGGGCAATCTGGACAGTGAAACCGGTGAAAAAGTGATCGAACTGATGTTCTCCCTGACCCGGCAGCAGGGGGCGGCCGTGGTTCTGGTGACGCATGACAATAATCTGGCTGCGCGTTGCGATCGTATCCTGCGTATGGGTAATGGCAGGTTGGAAGCCTTGTGACTATGGCAAGTTCGGTGAGCGCTGCGCAGCGCCCCACACCGCGACCGCGGACAGTAAGTACTGGTTGGTGGCGGCAATTGCGTTTCGCGCTGCGTTCTCTGGGGCGCGACCTGCGAGCGGGTGAATTGCGCGTACTGGCGCTGGCGTTGTTGGTGGCTGTGGCCTCGGTGACCGCTGTCGGCTTTTTCACGGATCGCATCGGGCGCGCCGTCGAGCGCCAGGCCAGCGATGTGCTGGCGGCTGATCTGATCGCCACCTCGGGTTTTCCCTTGCCTACCGAACTGATTGCGGATGTCGCGCAGAGCGGGCTGCAAACCGCCAATCATGTGCGCTTTCCCAGTGTGGTGATCAACGAGCGCAACGAATCACAACTGGTGGCCATGAAAGCGGTGTCCGACGGTTATCCGCTGCGCGGCAAGTTGCAACTGGCCGACATCGGCGATCCCGCGACCGTCCTGCCCGCCGGACAAGGTGTGCCGGATCGTGGCACCGTCTGGGTCGACAGTCAGCTGCGCGCGGCACTGGCGCTGGTCCCCGGGGATATTCTGACGCTGGGTACCGCCGATTTTGCCGTGGACAAGATCATCCTGTATGAGCCCGATCGTGGCGAAAACGCCTTCGAATTTGCGCCACGAGTCATGATCAATCTGGAGGACCTGGAATCGGCGGGTCTGCTGGTCGAAGGCAGTCGGGCGCAATATACCGTGCTGATGGCTGGGGACGCTGCGGCGGTCGAGGCCACCCGCGACCAGCTTGAGAACAATTACAAGAGCGAAGTCCGAGTGCAGGGTGTCCGTGATGGCAGTCCGCAGATGAAGCGGGCGCTGGACCGGGCGCAGCGCTTTCTTGGCCTGGCGTCGGTCGTGACAGTTCTGCTGGCGGGTGCCGCCATTGCCCTGGCCGTACGTCACTTTGCACTGCGCCAGGCTGATGCCAGTGCCGTCATGCGTACTCTGGGTGCAACTCGCGCGGAAGTGATCGTATGGCTGTGCACGCGGCTGGCGCTGATTGCGCTGGTAGCCTCCGTCATCGGTATTACCGTGGGCTGGTTTGCCCAGCTGATTCTGGCCAATCTGCTGCAAGGCTGGTTTGGTCTGGACCTGCCGGCACCGGGCTTCATGCCGCCGGTCATCGGCACCCTGACAGCCTTCATTGCCTTGGCAGGCTTCGGTCTGCTGCCCATCATCCAGGCAGGGCGGGTCAATGTCATGCGAGTGTTGCAGCGCGATTACAGCGGTATGGATGCCAGCTCGGTGATCACCGGTCTGTTGGGGCTGATCGCCACCTTCCTCGTCGTGCTGTTGTTATCTCGCGACTTCCTGCTCAGTGCCATCGTGGTGTTGGGTGTGGTTGCCATGCTGTCGCTATTCGCCTTTGCAGGGCGCTTCATGATCCAGTCGGTGCGCGCGCTGGCCGGTCCACGTTTCCGGCTCAGTACCGCCGGTCTGCAGCGCCGCTCAGCCAGTAGCATCGTGCAACTGGCCGCCTTTGCCATGGGCATCATGGCCTTGTTGCTGATTGCCATCGTGCGGGTCGATCTGCTGTCGGCCTGGGAACAGGATCTGCCGGACAACGCTCCGAATGTATTCGTGCTCAACATTCAGGCCGATCAGGTCGATGGTCTGGCGGCCGAGCTCGAGTCCAAGGGCATCGAGACCACCGGTATCCATCCCATGGTGCGAGCCCGGCTGGTTGCCCACAATGGTGAGCCGGTGCTTGATGAAGAGTCCGATGAGCGGGACGAGCGTCGTGCCCGGCGTGAGTACAATCTGTCGTGGTCAGACACCTTGCCGCAGGAGAACAAGGTGGTTGCCGGAGAATGGTGGGCAACAGACGGCAGTGCGCCTCCGTTGTTGTCGATCGAGCAGGAATGGGCCGAAGAACGTGGCTATGCCATCGGCGATACGCTGACCTTCAAGAGTGCAGGGGTCGAGACGACAGCTGCCATTGCCAACTGGCGAGAGGTGGACTGGGAATCGTTTCAGGTGAACTTTTTTGCCGTGGCATCGCCTGCAATGCTGAAGGGCATGCCGGCTACCTACGTCACGAGCTTCCATATCGACGGTGATTTCGTGGCTACCACCACCGATTGGGTACGCCAGTTTCCGGGGATTGCCACGCTCGATGTTGGTGCAATCATCACCCGGGTCAAGTCTTTGATGGACCGGGCCTCTTTAGCGGTAGAATATGTCTTCTTGTTCACATTACTGGCCGGGTTCTGCGTGTTGTTGGCAGCCGTGCAAAGCAGTCAGGGCGAACGGATTCGTGAGTCCGCTCTGCTGCGTGCTCTGGGTGCTTCGCATCGGCAGTTGCGTGAGGCGGTGATAGCGGAATTTGCCATCCTGGGCGCCATTGCGGGCTTGCTGGCAGCGCTGTTCGCTACCATCATTGCGTGGTCCCTGAGTCGGTTTGTGTTCGAACTTCCGTTTCAACTGAACGTCTGGTTATGGATTATCGGAATATCTGGCGGCGCAATCGGTATAGCCACGGCAGGCTATCTGGCTACGCGGCGGGTGTTGCACACACCTCCGATTGTGGCGCTACGTCATACCAACTGACGGCGGTTGCAGAGGCTGAGCCCAAGGCCAGCCTCGCAGATGTACGTCGAGGTAACTGGACATGAAGCATGCCTTCACGTCGGACGAGGCCGCGTTTGCGACTCTCGAGTCCACGAAGGAGTATCTGACCGAGAATTGCACGCGCAATCAGGCGCTGGTCATCAAGCGCGCTGTTGAACACTGTTGGGCATTGCGGGAGTACAAGAGCAATTACCCGCAAGCCATTCACGTGGCGGCGCAGCTCAAGCACATGCGGGCCGACACCCCCATTCTGGTGGCGGCGCTGTTCGGCACGGATGTCGCTGCCGAGCATTATCCGATCGATTTCATCCGGGAACACTACGGTCAGGAGATTGCACAGCTGACAGACAGTGTGCGCTGGTTGAACGAGTTGACCATCAGCGATGCCTTCGGCTCGGGCGATCAGGCCGAGACGCTGCGACGCATGGTTCTGACCATGGTGGCCGATGTACGTGTCGTTCTCGTCAAGCTGGCCTACCGTACTCAGCGACTCTACCTGCTGGTCAAATCCGGACAGCCTGATATAAGTTATCAGGTGGCGCAGGAGACGCTGACCATCTACACGCCGCTGGCGAATCGTCTTGGTCTGGGGCAGTTGAAGTGGGAGCTGGAGGATGTGGCATTTCGCATCGTCGAGCCCGAGGCCTACAAGCGCATTGCCAAGGCGTTGGAGGAGAACCGGGCAGCGCGCGAAACCTATATCAAGGATTTTGTCGCTGATCTGTCACACCGGGTCGAGGCCCACGGTATCAAGGGCGCCTCCGTGTTTGGCAGACCCAAGCATATCTACAGCATCTGGAAGAAGATGCGCGACAAGCATATCGGCTTTTCCGATCTGTTCGATGTGCGCGCGGTACGGGTGCTGGTGGATGATGTGCAGCAGTGTTACAGCGTGCTGGGTGTCGCCCACAGTATCTGGCAGCCGATCAGTCGGGAGTTTGACGACTATATTGCCAATC
>CBDUIJ010000204.1:0-10213 GCA_965367215.1 uncultured Granulosicoccus sp. | reverse complement strand
TTGCTGACTTGCTGACTTGCTGACTTGCTGACTTGCTGACTTGCTGACTTGCTGATCAGCTTGTCAATGCATCAGCTCAGCAATGCATCAGCTCAGCAATGCATCAGCTCAGCAATGCATCAACTCACCCAATCAATCAGCGCAGTTCGAGCCAGATACTGGCAGGCAGGGCCTCGTCGGCGGCAGGCAAGGTGTGAATTCCCGGCAAAGGGCAATCGTCGAGCAACCAGGGGACCAGCATGATCAGTTCGGCAAACAGGAACTCGACGATTTCATCAGGAACACTGGCACCGGTAAAGTTGACCGGATAGCCTTCGTTGACGAGATAGATCCGGCGACCATCATGCAGTGTGCATTGACGAACATGGGGGTGCAGAGTGGTTGTGCTGGCTGTTTCTTCAGCGAGGTGTTCAAGATCGATCTCATGATCCTTCGATGAGCCGCTTACCAGAAAGCAGCGATCAGGCAGTTGCGCGAGGAGATGCTTGTCTATCGAGCGTCTGCCGGAGGCGCCGACAACGATCGCCGGTGCTCGTGTCAGGGTGTCACCATAGCTGGGGTTGTGTCCATCGACAGTGGCTTCAACCACTGAAACGGTATCGATATCCCTGACACTGACGCCGAGACCTCGCTGGCGCAGACTCTGGGCAACTCCTTTGCCGACCCATCCATAACCACAGACCAGGGCATCACGCCCGACGGTCGAATAACCCATTTCGCGCAGTATGTTGTCCAGGGCAGTCACGACGGCTTCACCGACCTGTTTGCCTTCTATTTCCTTCAGTCGTGTTTGTGCAACGTTGATCTGGGGAATGCGCAGCTCTTCCAGTTGTTCTGCGACCCACACGCCTTGCTTGGTTATTTCCAGTGCGCCAACCACGGTGTCGCCACCGATATACTCAGGTTCATGCAGGGCGCGGATAGCGGTGCCGCCCACTTCATGAATCACCAGACGGTGCTTCTGCTCACGGCAGCGTTCGATACACGCTTGCAGTTCCGTGGCAACCACCTCTGCCAGGTCCGAGTATTCAGGTGTCAGGACTCTGATACCCATGGCGCGAAGTTCCTCGACGGCCTTCGCTGTACCGGAGTAGCTGATGCCGATCACTGTGTCGATGGGCAGGTAACGATGCAACAGACGCAGCAGTCTTACCGTATCGGGAAACAGGTGCTGAACGACAAACTGCCGGCAATCGGGATATGGCTGTAACTGTAATCGTCGGCACATTTCACCGAGAAAATCGGGATGGAAGGAATCAGTACAGCCCATCGTCTTATGTCCGGTTGCGTGGTGTTGCGACAAAGAGAATGTCGTTGGACAGATGCTTGAACGGTCCGATCTTGCCCAGAGTTCGTGACAGAAACAGATCAACCGGTTTGATCCAGCGCTTTTCGAAGGTCTTTGAGCGCAGATGGCTGAAAAGACGGCCAAGCGAGTTATCAGGAGTGTAGCTCTTGAATGCCATGGGGAGGTAAGGAATAACCGACAGAAAACCGACGCCTTGAGTTGCCTGAATGTCGAAATGCTCTTCGATCAGGTTGCGCCATTCTCCCTGGGTCAGGCGGATCTTGTGTTCCGGGTAATGCAGGTGGGCAAGCTTGAGACGGTCAAGACGATACAACTGAGGTACGGTGATGATCAGTTTCGCATCGAGCGGCATGGATTCGGCAACATGCTTGATGACCAGGCCGAGATCCTTTTCGTCTTCGTGCAGATGCTCGAGCACATCGAGCAGCATGACGACATCGGGTGTCCACGTCATCGACGTCTTCAGTGCACCATCGACGTTCAGGTCAACGACGGCATCGGGTTCGAATGTCGCTTCGTAGTCGATACCGAAATATCGAATTGCCGGGTTAAGGGCTTCAATGAAGCGTCGGGCGACCTGCAGGCCGCAGCCGATGTCCATGATCCGGGTAGTCTTGAGTTTGCAGGCCTTGATATGGTCGTTGACCAGATGAAACTTGACGTAGTTGAACAGATTGTTTTCGGGTGTGGCAAACAATCGTTCGACCAGGTAGCTTGAGCGAACGACAGGACTGGTACAGGCATGCGGTGCAGATGCATCGATGGATTCCGTTGCTGCTGCCGAATCCGTTTCTGGTTCGACATGCAGAGCGTGTTCAGTATGCAGCATAGTTTGAGTTACCTTGAGAGCGAGTAAAGAGCACGGCCTGAATCAGGCTGGCTTTGTCGATGTTCAGGCGGAGACTATTGCAAGCGCGTTGCCATCCGAGGGGGCATCTCTTGAAAACGCGCGCGTGTAACGGCTAGATGGTCGGAACCTTTAGCCGGAATATGGCCCGGGGGGTTAGCTGTGGCTCGGACTAGAGCACGCCCCAGAAAGCGTTGATCAGTGGATTCTGCAAACTTTTCTTCAGGGTGAAGAGGCCGACATCGTAGGGTGCAAGCTCCGGCTTGACATCCAGAATCCGGATACGCTCGGCCATCGGGCTGTTGTCCAGAACAATCTTCGGTACAACTCCGACACCCAGTCCGAGACTTACCATGCTGACGATGGCCTCGTTGCCGGCCACCTGGGCATAGATGCGGGGTGAGACATGCAGTGACTTGAACCAGGCATCGACGCGCGCGCGCAGGATGCCACCCTCTGACAGGATCATGGGCACCTGTGCCCATTCGGCAGGCTCGACAGGCGCGCTGGCGGGTATGTCCGTATCACTCAGTTCTGCAGGAGCAATGAACAGCAGAGGGGAGACAACGGCAGGTTTGAACAGCATCGAGCGCGACAGACGACCCGGATAAGCGGCAATGCTGATGTCCTCGTCACCTGCGAGTACGCGGGCGATGGCATGTTCGGGGTCCCCGGTGTGCAGCTTGATATCGATACCCGGGTAGCTGGGGCGAAAGCGGTTCAGCAGCTCGTACAGCACGCTCTGGCTGGCGGTGACAGAACAATAGATACTGAGTTCTCCATGCAGAGGGTTTCCGGTGTCAGTGAGCTCCTGGCGGATCCTGTGCCAGTTGGCCAGTGCCTCGCGAGCATAGACCTCGAACTGCATACCCTTGGCGCTGAGTGCTACCGAGCGGTTGTCGCGTTCGAACAGAGAGACACCCAGTTCTTCCTCCAGCTGGCGGATGTTTCTCGACAGGGTCGACAGGCTGATATTGCAGGCCTCACTGGCCTGCCCGAAGTGCAGCGTTCGGGCAAGGGCGAGGAACTGGGTCAGGGTTTTGGGGTTCATTGCAGTAATTAGAACATTGCGTTTCAAATATATCAATTTACGAAACGCCGGCGAGCCGATACACTGCGCGGCAAATCAGACGTTACCTATTCACAGGAGTCGCCTCAATGGCCAACTATTTCAATACCTTGTCGCTGCGTGAGCAGCTTGCTCAGCTGGGCAAATGCCGTTTCATGCACCTGGACGAATTCACCGACGGTGTGAATGCGCTCAAGGGCAAGAAAATGGTCGTGATCGGCTGTGGTGCTCAAGGCCTGAACCAGGGTCTGAACCTGCGCGACAGCGGCCTGGATGTGTCCTACACACTGCGCGCCGAGGCCATTGCCGAGAAGCGCCAGTCCTGGAAGAATGCCACTGAAAACGGTTTCACCGTCGGCACCTACGAGGAATTGATTCCCACCGCTGACGTGGTTCTGAATCTGACACCCGACAAGCAGCACACCGCTGTGGTCAACGCCATCATGCCGTTGATGAAGCAGGGCGCCTGTCTGTCTTACTCTCATGGCTTCAATATCGTTGAGGAAGGCATGAAGATTCGTGACGACCTGACTGTCATCATGGTTGCTCCCAAGTGCCCGGGCTCCGAAGTTCGTGCCGAGTACGTACGTGGATTCGGTGTACCTACGCTGATCGCCGTGCATGAAGACAACGACCCCAAGGGTGAAGGTCTGGAACTGGCCAAGGCCTATGCTGTCGGTACCGGTGGTCACAAGGCCGGCGTACTGATGTCCTCGTTCATCGCGGAAGTGAAATCTGACCTCATGGGTGAGCAGACCATCCTGTGCGGCATGCTGCAAACCGGTTCACTGCTGTGTTTCGACAAGATGATCGAAGAGGGTGTCGAGCCAGGCTATGCATCCAAGCTGATTCAGTACGGTTGGGAAACCGTCACCGAAGCTCTGAAGTACGGTGGTGTCACCAACATGATGGATCGTCTGTCCAACCCGGCCAAGATCAAGGCATTCGATCTGGCAGAAGAGATGAAGGACATCATGCGTCCTCTGTACAACAAGCATCAGGATGACATCATGACGGGGCATTTCTCTGCCACCATGATGGCCGACTGGGCCAAGGACGATGCAGACCTGCTGGGATGGCGGGCAGAAACCGCAGAAACGGCCTTCGAGAAGACGCCTGCAGGTGATGTCGATATCTCCGAGCAGGAATACTTCGACAACGGCATTCTGATGGTTGCCATGGTCAAGGCGGGTGTTGAACTGGCTTTCGAGACCATGACTTCTGCCGGCATCATCGCCGACTCTGCCTACTATGAATCTCTGCACGAAACACCGCTGATCGCCAACACGATCGCTCGCAAGAAGCTGTTCGAAATGAACTCCACCATTTCCGATACGGCCGAGTACGGTTGCTACCTGTACAACCATGCCTGCCTGCCGCTGCTGGGTGACTTCATGAAAGGCATCAAGAGCGATGTGATCGGCAAGGGTCTGAACCTGAACGACACGGGCGTGGACAATGCTCGCCTGATCGAGGTCAATGAAGCCATCCGCACTCATCCCGTCGAGGCGATCGGTGCCACCTTGCGTGGTCACATGGCTGACATGAAGCGTATCGTCTGAGGCACCCTCAGGCGAGGTCATAACCGGTCAATCATCCAGGAGTTTCCCGTTTTGGACATGAGCGTTCAATCCTCCATCGAGCTGCAGTCGCTGACTGTCGATTTCGATGAGCGCTTTCAGCTTGTCGATATCGATTGGCAGCTGAAGGCGGGTCAACACTGGATGATTACCGGCACCAACGGTTCGGGCAAGTCGGCACTCGCCGCCGTGCTTGCCGGCGCCGGAGACGTGATCGCTGGACGAATTGATGGCGTGCCGCCCAAGGTGGCACTGGTTTCCTATGAGGCCCAGAGCGAACTGATCGAGGCGGAACGGCGCAAGGACGATGCCGACATCATGGACGTGATTTCCGAAGGTACACCCGTCACCGAGATCCTGCATGAAGGCTGTCAGGACATGGAGCTGGCAGCGCAGTTGGTTGAACAGTTCGGGCTGACAGGGTTGCTGGATCGTGCCTTTCGCAAGCTTTCCACTGGCGAGACGCGCAAGGTGCTGTTGGTCCGAGCATTGACCAGCAAGCCGGACCTGCTGATTCTGGATGAGCCCTTTGATGGCCTGGATGCGTCCACGCACCAGATGCTGGCTCGACACCTGGCATCCCTGGTAGAACAGACCCCCATGGTACTGGTGCTCAATCGCTTCGACGAGTGCCCGGATTTCATTACGGATATCGCCTACGTGGACCAGGGGCGCTTGCTTCACAAGGTGCCACGCAATGATAAACAGGCCTATGCAGACCTGTATCAGTTATTGCACCTGAAAACCAGTGAGCTTGAACTGCCACGCGTCGATCCGGTGTCGTCCCTGCCACCGCTGGACCCGGCACAACCGTTGGTGCGGCTCGACAAGGTCAGCATTCGTTACGGCGATGTGACCATTTTCAAAGACCTGTCCTGGACCATTGAACCGAACCAGCACTGGCAGCTGACAGGGCCCAATGGCAGTGGCAAGACAGGGTTGCTGTCACTGATCACGGGCGATCACCCCCAGTGCTACGTCAACGATATCTTCGTCTTCGGCTTCCAGCGAGGCAATGGCGAGAGTATCTGGCAGATCAAGCAGTACATCGGCTACGTCTCCACAGCATTACAGTGGGAGTACCGCGTCGGCACCAGTTTGCGCAACGTCATCATCTCCGGTTTCTACGACAGCATCGGTCTGTACAGCAAGTACACCGATCGTCAACGGGAAATCGCGGACGAATGGCTGGCCGTGCTGGGCATGTCCGAGCGCGCCAATGAGCCATTCAACAAGCTCTCCTACGGGGATCAGCGATTGCTGCTGATTGCTCGCTCGATGGTGAAGCACCCACCGTTGTTGATTCTGGATGAGCCGTGCCTGGGGCTGGATGACATGAACCGTCAGTTGGTGCTGGCCTTGATCGAAAAAATCTGTGCAGGTTCGGAGACGTCCGTCATCTATGTGAACCACCACCCGGAAGACAAGGTTGCCGGTATCGAGAACTACCTGGCGCTGGATTCTCTGTGAAAGAAGGTGGGCAGATCAGTTAGTATTCCTGCAGGTTGTCGTATCTAAAAGGATTACGTAAGGCTTTCGGATCCTGATAGGCAGCTGCGATATGTCAGTTCATTGACTTGCTGCAGGGCACCAACATGAGAAAGCAACAGGCGTGAAGACAGTGACCTCGCAAGTCGATCGGTCTGTCTCCAGGCAGCTTCTCTATTTCGATATTGCATCCGATATCGCCCGTGCCACCTCCACGGAATCCCTGAACCGTATCTGCAGACAGGTCACCCGAGCCCTGGACTTCGACTTCTATCTGTTCGGTGGGTATTATCCGACCGTCGAAGGTCTTGTCATTTCCAGCAACTATCCGGCGGCCTGGCGAGAGCGCTACGACAGCAACAATTATGTGGCCATCGATCCTGTGGTCCGGCATTGCTGGAGTGAGTCCAGACCAGTGTTGTGGGACAGACTGGCGTATTCCGACGGCAAACTCGGCCAGCAGGAGAGGGGCGTGATGCAGGAGGCCTGTGAACACGGTCTGTGCTTCGGCATCAGTGTTCCCGTACATGGTGCTGGTGCAGAAGGCGGCATGCTCAGCCTGGCCTCCACGCAGAGAAATCCGGATTCTCTACAGCATGAAGAAGCCGGATTGCTCATCATCGTACACGCCATGCATGAGGCTACCAAACGCATCATCTCGAAAACCACGGCCTGCTGCTCCAATGGTTTCGAGAATCTGAGCCCGCGCGAGATCGAGTGCCTGAGCTGGACTGCCAAGGGCAAGACTTCCTGGGCGATCGCCCGCATTCTCGAGGTGTCCGAGAATACGGTGATCTTTCATCTGCGCAATGCCATCAGGAAGCTGGAGGTGACCAACCGCTCTCAAGCCGTCGCCAAGGCTATCGCCTTGTCGAAGATCACGCCGTTCTAGTCTCCAGCAGAGCGTTGGAGACCATGGCACGTGTTCGTCTGTCCAGCGTGATCCAGCAGGCGACCGAGCGCACGCCGTCGACACTGGATATCTGTCCGTCACCGAAACGCGTCAGGGTGATGCCATTGCTTTTCATCAGGCGCTCCACCGAGGTGCTCACCACGGTGACATATTGCGTGATGCCGCGTTCATCGGCAAAGCGAATCAGCCGGTCGAACATCTCGAAGGCAACCTCGCTGAGATGAATCTGCCCGTTGTAGCGTTGTGCCGGTGACAGCACGGCGAAACGGCTCAACTCCCACACATCACGGCGCTCGGGTAATTCTTCACCGCGTAAGAGTTCGCTGAACGTATTGCGCAGCATATAAGGGCCGACGGTGGGTAGCAGGCGCCAGCAGGCCGTGGCGTCGCCATCCTCCAGAGCGACCATATAGTAGGGATCGAGCGAATCGTAGTCGTCGATTTCCACTCCATCGTCACTACCGACATTCCAGCGAAGTTTCTCTCGAAAGACGCGATGACGAAGTCTGTGCATCCTGGTGAGCGTGGCCTGGTCGAGCGCCGGGTGTTCCGCGGTTCCCAGTATCAGCTGTCGCATTGTCTGTCACTCCATGAGGTAATTTCCATGGAGTAAAGGTAATATTTGAAAGTATTACCCCATCATAAAGTGTGGCGCAATTCACAGAAAATTAGCTACGAAAGTGGGTCATTTTGCTGTCATCTACCTGAGTGATTTGCAGGAAACGTCGCTCTCAGTCAGCAAAAAGTGATTCGCAACGCTTTGCCAGGTCCAGCAATGCCTGATCCGACAAGGCATTGGCGCTCAGCATGATGCCGATGGTGTGACCCTGGTGGCTGAGGGGTAGCGAAATACTGCAGCCGTTCATGACGTTGGCAATGCTGGGGTTGCGCAATGCCTGCAGGTTGAGCCGTGTGTAGACGTCATCATCCTCGAGTGTGGCCACGCGCGGTGGCAGCATCGGCACGGTCGGCATCAGCAGCACCTTGCCTCGCGTTTCGTGCTGGTACTGCCGAATCAGCTGATCGCGCAGATTGAGCGTCTGCCGATATTGCACTGCGGTCAGTTCATCAGCACGCGCCATTCGGCTGGACACCCGCGGGTCGATGCTGGCATGTTGGTGCTGGTAGGCGTCGTCATAGTTGGCTCGTGACTCGACAGCGGAAAAATGCCAGATTGCCAGGCTCTTCAGATTTTCCAGACTCTGCAATGAGCGTGTCTGTACGGAGTAACCCGCGCCTTGCAGCAGCTTCACGGCGTGCTCGAACGCTGCGGCCACCTCAGGCTTCAGGTCGTCCATGCCGTAGTTATCGGGCACGATGAAGATCGGGTCCAGATGCTGTTCGATGCTCTCGGGGTGATCTCGCATGGTCTGGAAAGCCAGGCGGCAGGCCTCGACACTGGCCGCCATGGGCCCGACGCTGTCCAGGCTCTGAGACAGGGGTTTGCAACCTTCACGAGACACCGCTGATTGCGTGGGTTTGAATCCGACGATTCCGTTGAAGGCCGCCGGAATTCGTAGTGATCCGCCAGTATCCGTTCCGATCGTGATATCCGCGGCACCGGCGGCGACCGAAACGGCCCCGCCAGCCGTCGAGCCTCCGGCGATACAACCCGGGTACAAGACGCTTTCGGGCGTTCCATAATGCGGGTTCAGGCCCAGCCCTGAATAGGCAAGCTCGGTCATGTTGGTATGCCCGACCAGAACTGCACCGGCCTCGGCCAGCCGCTTGATGGCTGTTGCATGATGTTCTGCAGGAGCATCGTTTTCCATGAAGCGGGTACCGGCGCGCGTCACCTGACCGGCAACGTCAAACAGGTCCTTGACACTCACCAGCGCACCGCTCAGAGGGTGGCTGGTGTGAGCCGTTGGTCCGCGGGACTGCACCGTGGCCAATTCCTCGAACAGCTGGGTAAAGACATGCTGCAGTGACTTGTCCTGTGCTCTTGCACGAGCGAAGACATGAGCGACTCTGTCGTGTGCGCTGTCGAATGTCCACGGATATGTTGCCGTCATGGTCCTGTCTTCCGTCTCTGGTTTGTTGAAATTATCGCCTGGCGCGGCGCCTGCGAATTCGGTTCCCGTAGCATGCCTGTTCTTGCAGAGGCTGCGATGCCGAGTATCGTGATTTTCAAAGGCTGCAGGTGCCTGCGCCCTGCATGATATTCGACGTCCAAGCATGCTGGCGAGCCGGGATAAAAGCAAATCAGAAACAGTTCCTGAGCTTCAAGGGTTCTCTGTCACTTGACCTTGATGACGAGGTGATTCATTTTCAGGCTATCGAACATCGTGATTGGTTGCCTGACATGGCTTTGCTGACTGACGGATTCAGGGACTCGCCTCTGTGGCTGGACGATATACCACCATGGACACCCGTCGAGATGACACTGCCTTCCCGGGTCGATGTGTTGATCGTGGGGGCGGGCTATACCGGCTTGAATGCGGCTATCGAGACTGCACGAGCAGGTCGTTCAACGCTGGTCATCGATGCCGGTGCTCCGGGAGCGGGTTGCAGTACGCGCAACGGCGGGCAGATCAGCAGCAGCATCAAGCCCGCACTGGCGAGTCTGACGAAAAAATATGGAGCGCAGCGGGCCCGCGCCATTCGCAATACCGGCACAACGGCTCTGGAGTGGATTGAATCGCGTATTGCCGAGGAAGGAATCGCCTGTGATTTTCAGCGTCAGGGCCTATTTCGTGCCGCTCATACGCCAGCCCAATTCCAGACTCAATTGCGGGATATTCCGGTGCTTGCAGAGGAATCCATCGACGCATATCCGGTGAGTCGCCACGAACAGCATCGAGAGCTGGGCAGCGATTTCTATCATGGTGGTCTGGTATTTCCCCGGCATGCCAGCGTCCACCCGGCGAAGTACCACAGAGGCTTGCTGGAGGCTGCGCTCGGAGCGGGGGCGAGTGTTGTCGGCAGCTGCGCAGCAACTCGAGTGCTACGTCGACAATCAGGCTTGTTCAGCGTCAGTACCGAGCGTGGAGTGGTGGAAGCGCGC
>CBDUIJ010000203.1:0-10267 GCA_965367215.1 uncultured Granulosicoccus sp. | reverse complement strand
CACCTCTGACATCCTGCAGCCGAACCAGATCACCGATTTTCTGACGCGGGTGGTGCAGCCACGACTGAGCGCCCTTGATGGTGTACAGCGTGCCGATATTCTGGGTGGCCGCAACTTCGCCATGCGTATCTGGCTGGATCCGGAACTGCTGGCCGCTCACAACATCACGCCGCTGCAGGTTCGTCAGGCACTGGCTGCCAACAACTATCTGGCCGCGCTGGGCAAGACCAAGGGCGCACTGATCGAAGTCAATCTGGCTGCCAATACCGATCTGTCCAGCGTCGAGGAATTCCAGAATCTGGTATTGCGTGCCGCCGATGATGCCGTCATCCGCATCCGCGACGTTGCCACGGTGGAACTCGGCGCTGACAACTACGAGATGGAAGTTCGTTACAACGGGGCCGAATCGATCTTCATGGGCATCTTCCCGCTGCCCAATGCCAACACCCTGGATGTGATCACACTGGTTCGCGCCGAGCTCGATGAAATCAAGCGCGACCTGCCCACCGGCATGACGGCCAATGTCGCCTACGACGCCTCGGAATACATCGCCAGCTCCATTCGCGAAGTCATCTCCACGCTGACCGAAACCTTGCTCATCGTGATGCTGGTGATCTATCTGTTCATGGGCTCCATCCGCTCGGTCATCGTGCCCATCGTCTCCATACCCATCTCGCTGATCGGTGCGGTCTTCCTGATGCAGATGTTCGGGTTCAGCGTCAACCTGCTCACCTTGCTGGCGGTCGTGTTGTCGGTCGGTCTGGTGGTGGACGATGCCATCGTGGTGGTGGAAAACGTCGAACGACATATCAGTGAAGGACTGTCCCGCATGGAGGCAGCCTTGCTCGGAGCGCGGGAACTGGTAGGACCCGTCATTGCCATGACCGCAACACTGATCGCGGTATACCTGCCCATCGGATTGCAGGGCGGCCTGACCGGATCCCTGTTTCAGGAATTTGCCTTTACCCTGGCAGGCGCTGTTACCATCTCGGGCGTTGTGGCACTGACACTCTCGCCCATGCTCTCGGGTGCCCTGCTGCGCGAAGGCGACTCGGAACGTGGCTTCCAGAAGAAGGTCAACACAGCCTTCTTCGCAGTGAGACGCCGTTATACCCGCCTGCTCGATGGCACGCTGAAGGCCCGACCGGCGGTGTATATGGTCTGGGTCGTGATCACCCTGCTGTGCATCCCCATGTTCAGCATGTCAGCCAAGGAGCTCGCACCCACCGAGGATCAGGGTGTGCTGTTCGGTATTGTCGATGGTGCGGGCAACACCACCATGGACAATGCCAGCCGCTTTGCCGCACAGGCCGATGAGGCCTTTCGCAGCGTCGATGAAACCACCTTCACCTTCCAGCTGACTTTCCCCTCGTCGGGCTTCGGCGGCATGGTGCTGCAGGACTGGGACGAACGCGAGCGCTCGGTGTTCGAGATCAAACCTGAAATCGCACAGAAGCTCAACAACAGTCCCGGCATCAGCATGATTCCGGTAACGCCTCCGGCCCTGCCGGGCGGTGGTCAGTTCCCGGTGGAGTTCATTCTGGCCTCTACCGCCGAGCCGGATGCCATTCTGGAATTTGCCCAGCAGATCCAGATGCGCGCCATGCAATCCGGGCTGTTTGCCTTCCCGCCCATCATCGATACCAAGATCGACAAGGCACAGTCGGAACTGATCATCGATCGTGACAAGGTGGCCGACATGGGGCTCACGATGCAGCAGGTCGGAGCCGATGTGGGCACCTTGCTCGGCGGCGGCTTCGTCAATCGCTTCAATATCGATGGTCGCAGTTACAAGGTCATTCCTCAGGCCAACCGGGTGGATCGTCTGAACCCGGAGCAACTGAAGGATCTCTATGTCACAGGCCCGGAAGGGGAGATGATCCAGCTCGGTTCCGTGGCCAGCATCGAAGACAGTACGGTGCCACGCACCCTGAACCGCTTCCAGCAACTCAACGCCGTCAAGCTCAGCGGCGTGACCATCACCACGCTGGACGAGGCGCTGACGTTTCTGGAAACAACTGCGGCGGAAATCCTGCCCTCAGGCTATACCGTTGATTACACGGGTGAGTCGCGCCAACTGCGTCTGGAAGGCAACAAGTTCCTGCCTGCCTTTGGTCTTGCGGTAGTACTGATCTACCTGACCCTGGCCGCGCAGTTCAACAGCTTCCGCGATCCGCTGGTCATCCTCGCAGGCTCGGTGCCACTGGCCATGTTCGGCGCGCTGATCTTCACCTTCCTGAAGATGCCCAACCCGGAAATGCCCTACTGGACCAACAGCTTTACCACGACCCTCAATATCTATTCGCAGGTGGGACTGGTGACGCTGGTCGGACTGGTTGCCAAGAACGGGATTCTGCTGGTGGAGTTTGCCAAGCAGATGCAGGAACAGGGTCTGCACAAGCTGGCCGCGGTCAAGGCGGCAGCCTCGACTCGTTTCCGCCCGATTCTGATGACCACCGTTGCCACGGTTGCCGGTCACTTTCCGCTGGTACTGGTCAGTGGCCCGGGGGCCGAGGCGCGTAACTCGATCGGTCTGGTGCTGGTGGGTGGCATGGGTATCGGCACCCTGTTCACCCTGTTTGTCATCCCGTCCATCTACATGCTGATTGCACGGGATATGGGAGGCAAGCTGGACGAACTACCGCCGACCGAAAAGGCGTGATCAGCGGCGGGTGAAATCAAACAAACCGGTGTAGTGGCCCTCGACCAGCTGACCATCGTCCAGCGTGACACTGAAACGCAGTTCGATGTTCGGCAGGGTCCCGGTGAAATCGATGGTGCCACCGACCACTGCCTGCTTTTCATCGTCCTCGACATCGCCGCTGAGATCTTCATCCACGCCGACATAGGCATCGGCGAAGAAGGCATTCCCGGCCAGAACACCGCCGCCATCGCCGAACGGTGAGAAACTGTAGGTGAGCAGGGAGAACTGGTCGCCGGGGCTGTACATCCGGGCGTAGAACAAGGCGCTGGTCGCCACTGGCGTCAGCATGTCGTATTCGATGCCATCCACCTTGATCGAGTCCGGACGATACCGGCCATTGGAGATGGTGAAGTTCACATTGAAGTGCTCACCCGACTCCCCCCAGATGTCGCCCAGCGCAGACTTCAACGGGTAAAATTGACCGTTGACCGACAGGCTGCTGTCGCCTTCCGGTCCGACGCTGTCGATCGGCACCGGGTCTTCATCGGGCAGGTTCTCTCGAGGTGGAGAAACCTCATCGCCGGGCTGCGCACCGTCGCCATCACCGGCAGGCGAGTCGATGTCTCCTGCAGGAACAAGAGGTTCATCGTTGCCATCCGTGGCCGAGGAATTCTGGCAGCCTTGCACCATCACGGCACAAAACAGAATAGCCAGGCTTTGATGTCTACAGCTCACCACGGATTCAACTCGGAGGACGGTCGGAAGAACAACTTACCGGATCGGACGAATTGCCGCCACCTTTCTATGGATACATGACCGAATCAGCTTGTCGGATTCTGGCGAAGCGTGCGGTAACCAAAGTAGATTCGGTTGATGGCAGTGATCAGGCAGATCAGCGCAAAACTCCAGGCAAGAAACGCAAACCAGGCCGGCAGCAGGCACATCAGGGCAAAGCAGATGATCGTTTCCGTACCTTCCGCCAGGCCATTGAGATAGTAGAGACTCTTGTAGGCAAAATCGGGGCTCTCCAGAGCGTGCTTCTGCGCCTGTGTGGCGAAGGCGAGAAAACTGGCACCGGTACCGACAAAGCTTGCGATCAGCACCGCCGCCGGCAAGGCAAAGGCGGCAGGATCTGCCAGAGCAAAGCCCAGCGGAAACACCGCATAGAAGATGAAATCCAGGGTGATATCCAGATAGCCTCCGGCATCGCTTGGCTCGTCGAGTCTGGCCAACTCGCCGTCGAGCCCGTCTGCCAGACGGTTGAGCAACAGGCACAACAGCGCCAACCCGTTATGCCCGGTCGCCAACAGCGGCACGCAGGCAAGGCCTGCCACGAATCCTGCAACCGTCAGGTGATCGGCCTTCACGCCTCGTCGCTGCAGTTGCCGGGCAACTCCGCGCAGCGCAGGTTTCAGGCGAGGAACCAGGTATCTGTCCAGCATGTCAGCCCTTCCTCATCAGTTTGCATCACCCAGATTCAGAATGTCTGCCTGCGGTGGAATATCCGCCTCGTCATGCGTCACCAGCACCACGGGCAACTGTTTCGCCGACTGCCAGGTGAACTGCCGAATCTGTTCTCGCAAGGTGGCATCGAGCCCGGAGAATGGCTCATCGAGCAGCAAGGCGCAGGGATCGGACAGCAGGGTTCTGATCAGACTGACTCGCGCCCGCTGCCCGCCCGAGAGCGTTGCCGGGTCACGATTTTCCATGCCCGCCAGGGAGGCCTCGGCCAGTGTCTGGCTGATCCGCTGGTCGCGCTCTTCACGACTGCCACCACGCAGACCGAAGCGCAGATTGTCGCCAACGCTCATGTGCGGGAAGAGATAATCCTGTTGCAGCATCAATCCCAGACGTCGCTTCTCGGCCGGCAGGCAGGTCAATTCTCGTGGCCCGAGCCAGACCTCGCCCGAGGCACACAGCTTCGAGTCGATGGTGCCGGTGAGCCAGCTCAGCAAGCTCGACTTGCCACAGCCACTGGGACCCATCAGGGCCAGCACCTGCCCCGGTTCCACGGTGAAAGACAGGTTCTGTACCAGCCATTTGCCATTGGGCAACTGCAGGCTCAAATCTCTTACGCAGAGTTCGTGCATCAGCGGTCAAGGGCTCGTAAGGGTGAAGGTGCAGTCTCGCGCGCCACACGGGCATGACGCCAGACAGGATAGATCAAGGCCAGGACAAAGGCCATCAGAGGCAGCAGACTCTGCAACACCGCAAGCGCCGCAATGACGCGCCGGTCGACCCCGCCAAAACTGGTGACCAGCTCGGTCGCCAGCGTCGAATGACGCCCTGCTCCCATCAGCAGCGTGGGCAGATACTGGGCCACGCTCACCGCCACGGCCACGGCACTGGCCTGGCACAAGGGTCGACGCAGCATGGGCAGACGGATATGCCACAGCACACGCCAGTAGCCGGCACCGAGCACATGCGCTGCATGTCCCCACTGCGGTGCCAGTTCGCGCCAGGCCACCGCCAGAATCAGAATCACATACGGTAGCGTATAGAGCCAGTGGGTATAGACCACGCTCCACCATTGCCCATCGATGCCCGCCCACAGCGCGACCGCCTGCCAGCCGAACAGCAGGCTGACCTGGGGAATGAGCAGGGGCACGAACCAGATACCATCCAGACGCGGCACGATGGAACGACGCTCGAACTCCAGCCAGGTGATGGCTGCCAGCAGCGACAGCACGGTCACGGTGACGGCAATGCCCAGTGTTGTCATTGCCGGCTGCAGCAGCATGTCGCCTCGCGATGTCCAGTTGGCCAGCGTCCACTGACTCGGCAAGGCATCGGGGAAACGCCAACGGCGCGTGAAACTCCAGATCAGCAGCAGCAACAACGACGACATGCTGGCAATCAGGATCATTACCACAGCGCCCATTCCCAGGCGCCGGAACAACTTCATGCCATGACCACGCTCACCGCTCTGTCGACGCCTCGCCGCAATACGCGCAACGACACATTCCACCGCCATCATGGCGAAGAAGCACAGAGCCACCAGCACCCCCAGCAGCACGGCACCGGCCGATGCGGCAGCCCGTGAACCGGGGTCGTTCACCAGCGACATCAGCAGAACGGCCAGCGTCGGCGGATTACCCGGCCCCAGCAGAATCGCCATATCGACCACCGTGAGGTTGAAGGCCAGGATGATCAGCAGGGTCAACCGAATGCGCGGATACAAGCGCGGCAGAATCAGGCGGCTCCAACAACGTGCCGGCGCATAACCGAGCGTTCGCCCGATACGCAGGGAGGCAGAGACATTCAGGGCCGACAATTGCGACACGGCGGCCAGCAACAGAAAGGGCGTCTCCTTGATGACCAGACCAATGATCAGGGACCAACCGGCGCTGTCCGGCACCACCCAGGACTGCGGCGGGCGTTCCCAGCCGCTGAGAGCCGGGGAAATCAGACGCACCAGCTCGCCACTGGGGGCCAGCAGGAAAATCAGGCCAATAGCCAGAGCGGCATGCGGCACCGCCAGCACCGGCGGCATCAGCGCACTCATCCATGACCACCAGCGCGTACCGTGCACACATACCAGCGTGAGCAGAGTCATCGCCAGGATCAGCATCGTGGAGACGATGCCGGTAAAGACACTGAATGTCAGGGCGGGCAGAAACCGGGGATCTGCCAGTATCTGGGCAAAACCATTGCCCGGCGCCAGTTCAGGCGTCAGTCCGACAGCGGGCAACAGCGTACCGCCCAGACCCAGTATCACCGGCAACAGGAACAGGCCGATCAGGCACACAGCCAGAACTCGCTGCCCCCAGCGACTTGTCGCACTCATGCGGCCGGCTCAGACATCGACAAGACTCGCTGTGTCCTTGAGGCGATTCTATTGACCGTAACGTTCCAGCCAGGCAGCTTCCAGCGCCTGTGCCCAGGACGAATGTGGCTCGGGCAGAACCTTGCCTGCACCAATGGGCAATGCCCAGACACCCAGGTCCACCGCTTCGAACAATGCTCGCTCTTCATCGTTCAAGCGTTGCAAGTCCAGTACCGTTGGCTCCCCCCAGAACTCCGGGTCGGCCTTGCGAGCCTGGGCTTCGGGTGAAATCAGGAAATCAGCCACCACCATGGCGCCAGCACTGGCGCTGGCATTCCAGGGAATGGACACGAAATGGGTATTGCCGATGGTGCCATTGTCGAACACATAGGTACGCACCGAATCCGGCAGCTGCCCGCCTCTGACGGCAGCACTGGCTTCATTCGGATTGAAGGAAATCGCGATATCCAGCTCACCATCATCCAGCAGCTGTCGGGTCATCTCGCCGCTGGTCGGCCAGCTCTTGCCAGAGCCGCGAAGCAAGGGATGAAGCTGATCGAGATACGCCCAGAGCGGTGCAGTGACAGCCGCAAAATCCGCCTCCTCGACGGGGTGAGATAGTGCTGCCTGCGCATCACTGCCTGTCAGCAGTTCGATCAACAGCTGCTTGACGAAGGTGGTGCCATGAAATGCCGGCGGTGCCGGATAGGCAAAACGCCCATTGTCCTTGACGAATTCCAGCAGTGCCTGTGCCGAACGTGGCGGCTCGGCCACGGTGTCCGTATCGTGAATGAAGACCAGTTGCGCGCCCCCCCAGGGAGACTCGAGGCCATCGACCGCTACCGAGAAATCGAACTGCATCGATGCCGAGTCCTTCAGCAGGCGGGCATTCGGCAGATTGTCGGCAAAGCTTCCCCACAGCAGGCCGGCACGTTTGAGGGAGGCAAAATTCTCGCCGTTGATCCACATCAGGTCGACATTGCCGTTCTCATCGCGCCCCACCAGTTTTGCCGCTTCCAGCTGCCCCACCACTTCGGCAATGTCAGCCACCTTGACGTGTTCCAGCGTAACGCCATAATCCGCCTTCAGCTGCTTGCCCACCCACCCCAGGTAACCGTTGATGCGGTCGCTGCCGCCCCAGGCATTGAAGTACACGGTCTGGCCCCGGGCCTCGTCAAGCACCTCACTCCAGTCGCTGTCAGGCTCGATGGCGAACGAAGGAGTGACGCTGGCCAGCAGCAGGATACCGGCGGATAGTTGCACGACTCTTTTCAGAGGTCGTGGCATTGGCAATTGCATCAGCTGCTGCGTGCGCCGTTGCACGCGCCGTTGCACATTACGCATGATCTGCTGGAGCATTCCGGCGTCAATGGAACAGGGATTGCGTGCCTGTTGCTCATCAACAGACGAATCATTGCAATACGGGTCAGGGATCGACATGCGGCAAAGCGCTCCATGGTTGCTGGGACTATAACGAAACTGATGCACCGGACAGGTGCAAACCATCAGGCAAGTGCTGCAAACGCTCAATGCGGCGCTATTCTGTCATTAAACAATGGAAAAGGTTCCAGACTGGTTCAAGACGGTCTGGTCCGACTGTCAGCCAATGCCAGCGACCATTGTCTCCTGATTCCTGCTGCTAAACTCGACACAGAAACGATGACCAACGTGGATTATCAATGCTCGACATGATCATGACATCTTCTTCCGTCCGTGCCGTCACGCGCCTGAGCGCAGCCCTCGTTCTGCTGGTGACCGGCATCAGTCAGCCCCTGATCTCGACCGCCCAGGCTGACGATCAGGCAGGCGAGATCACCCGCGCCTGGAGCATGGCGGAATTCGGGGAACCGCTGTACGACGAGAGCATGACGCACTGGCCCTATGTCAATCCGGATGCACCGATCGGCGGCAATATCGTACTGGGTGCCTTCGGCAGTTTTGACAGCCTCAATTCCTACATCCTCAAGGGCGAATACCCGCGCAGTCTCGGACTGGTCAGCGATACCCTGATGATCGGCTCGGGTGATGAGCTGGCATCGGCCTACGGTCTGCTGGCCAGCAGTGTCGAATACCCTGCCGACAAGAGCTGGATCATCTTCAATCTGCGTCCCGAGGCGCACTTCGACAACGGGTCCCCGATTACAGCGGCGGATATCGAGTTCAGCTTCAAGACCATTCGAGAGCATGGCCGCCCCTTCCTGAAATCCTTCTACGATGAAGTGGAGAGTGTGGAAGTACTGGGTGATCACCAGATCAAGTTCAGCTTCAATACGACCGACTCCATGAAACCGCTGATGAAGGTTGCCGGCCTGTCGCCCTTGTCGGTCGAGTACTGGAAGGACAAGGACATCAGCAAGACCTACCTCACACCCGGCCCATCCAGCAGCAGCTACTACCTCAGCAATATCGATGCAGGTCGTTCATTGACCTACAAGCGCGTGGAGAACTACTGGGGCAAGGACCTGGCCGTGAACAAGGGCCTGGCCAACTTCGAAACGATCCGCTATGACTACTATCGTGACCTGGAAGTCATGCTGGAGGCGTTCAAGGCCGGGGAAATCGACTTCCGCTCGGAGAACAGTTCCAAACGCTGGGCAACGGCCTATCAGGTAGAGCAAGTGGACAAAGGCGAGATCGTGCTCGATACCCCACCGGACCATACACCGGGTGCCATCCAGGGTTACTTCTTCAATCTACGCCGCGAGCCTTTCGACGACCATCGTGTACGCCAGGCCATCAACCTGCTCTACGACTTCGAAACCATCAAACGCACGATTCTGTACAACCAGTACGAACGCATCAACAGTTACTTCCCCAATTCCGAATACGGCGTATCGGGTGCACCAACCGCTGAAGAAATCGCCGTGCTGGAACCGTTTCGTGACCAACTGGCGCCGGAAGTGCTCACGGAAGAATTTCGCTCCCCCGTAACGGATGGCAGCGGCCGCAACCGCCGAGAGATGCGCCAGGCGCTGGGTCTGTTCAATGAAGCCGGCTGGACACTCTCGGATGGCAAGCTGATGAAGAACGGACAGCAGATGAGCATGGAGCTGCTGCTGGTCCAGCCTGATGGTCAGCGTACGGCGGCACCCTTCATCCAGAACCTGAAAAAGGCAGGAATCGATGCCTCCATCCGTATTGTGGACAGTGCCCAGTATCAGGTACGTGTCGATGACTTCGACTTCGATCTGATTTCAGTACGCCTCAACTTCTTCCCGCCTCCCGGACCGGAGCTGCGCTCCTACTACGGCAGCGCAGCCGCCGATGTGCGCGGATCTGCCAACATGGCCGGCATCAAGAACCCTGTGGTCGATGCGCTGGTGGAGCAGATCGTGGCAGCCGAGTCACTGGAAAAACTGCAGATAACCACCCGAGCACTGGACCGGGTATTGCTGTGGAACCATTATGTCATTCCGCAGTTCTACAACGCTGAACATCGCATTGCCTACTGGAATCGCTTTGGTCAACCCGAGACATTACCCCGGTACATCAGTTACTCCGCATCCGGCTTTCCGACAGGCTGGTGGATCGACCCTGCATTGGACAACAGACTTGATCTGGATCGTTGATGCTTGTGCTGCGTCCCATGCCAGGCTTGTCCATCACATGAATTCAGTTCTTGCAGCACCGTCGCTGTGCGGGTCTTGCCGATGCCTGCGGTCTTGATGGCCTCGATGCGGCAACATGAGCGTGGGTCTCTCAAGCCAGAGGCCCTGCGCCAGGGCGGCGCCAGCGATCGTCTGTCAGGCGAGCATGCCGACTGATGCTGGCCTATATCTTCAGACTCCTGCTGCTGATCATTCCCACTCTGCTGGGCATCATGATCATCAATTTCGTGGTCATCCAGTTTGCCCCCG
>CBDUIJ010000202.1:0-10432 GCA_965367215.1 uncultured Granulosicoccus sp. | reverse complement strand
GAACCAGTAGAGTCTGAGCGCCGGCATCCAGCAACTGTTTGATGATCCAGGTCTCCCCAACGGGGGGACGAACAACAGCCTGGCTGTCGGATGCGGCAATGATCTGCAGGTGTCGAATGATCGAGCGCAGATCATTGGGTGCGTGTTCAGCGTCGATCAACAACCAATCAAAACCGGCACTCGCACTGATCTCGGCCACATACGGTTCAGCCAATCCCAGCCAGCACCCGATCTGCAGTTTTCCCTGTTGCAGCGCTGCCTTGAACGGATTGTGTGGTGCGGGCATCGATTTCCCCTACTGTCAGATTGTCGTGTTGAATCGCGTTTATCGGCGCTGTCTGAATCAGGCCTGACAGCTCACCGCGCATTTACTTGTCATGTTAATTATTAATCAGCGAGGAGTCAATCCGCATCGTCATTTAACTTAACATCGCAATGTTTATCATGTTAACCTATCCCCACCTGAAACGAGGGATATCCTGACCAATGAAGAAAAAATTGTTCACGCTGGCCTGTGCAGCCACCACATTTGCCGGCGTTGCATTAGCTGACTATCCGGAAAAGCCGGTGTCCTTCGTCGTTCCCTGGCCTCCAGGTGATCTCGAAGATGTATTGACTCGAATCATCGCCAACGAATTCCAGGACATGTACGGTGTGTCGACTGCCGTGGTGAACAAACCTGGCGGCGGCGGCGGCCCATTCCCGGGTTCCGTGGAAGTAGCGACGGCCCCGGCTGATGGCTACACCATTGGCTCGTTTGTCTCGGATGTGCCCATCTCCGGCCCTGAATTAGGCATCCCGGAACTCTCACCCAATCCATTCGAGCCCATCGGCATCTTCATGACATACCCCTTTGTCATCGCTGCAAGCAAGGATGCACCCTTCTCCAACTGGGAAGAACTAGGCGCCTATGCGCAGGATAACGATGTCGCGCTCGGCCACTTCGGCACCTTCCTGCCGCCGACTCAGGTGACCATTGCGGCGGCAGTCAATTCCGGTTTCGACTTCGCGTCCGAAGCGGCTTATGATTCGCTGGATTGCAACACGCTGAAATCAGGCGATGTCGATGTCATCAATACAACGCTGCAGACGCTTCTGCCCTGTCTTGATGATGTCAACGTTCTGCTCAGTGTCACCGACGAGCGCATTTCACTGACGCCTGACACCCCAACCGTCAGCGAGTTTCATGAGGAACTGGGCCTGTCCCTGTGGAATGGCTTGTTCGTTCACAAGGATGTGCCAGCTGAGGCACGTGAAAAAATTGCCGCTGCCGCGCAGAAAGCGCTTCAATCAGAAGAGGCTCAGCGAATGATCGAGGAAGTCGGCGTGCTCATCTACTGGAAGGATGCCGAGCAATCCCAGGCTCAGATCGAAGCCGATTCAGCGACCATTGGTACGATCAAAGAATTGATGGGCGACTGAGTCTTGCTTTTGCTCATGCCGAGGCTCCATCCTCGGCATGAGCAGGATCAGTTCAGTCCGGCTTCAACGGGACTCTTCCGTCACTGCCCAGCAGCCAGCAATCCGACCCCTCGAAGACCGCGGTTGTCAGCTGATTGCCGTACCCGCAACCGGTATCGATACATACCCGGTTACCATGGTGACGTGCCGCTGGAACCGGCGTGTGCCCATGAACGACCAGCCAGGGATGGGACCTGGCATCACCCAGAAACTCCTCACGAATCCGGATCAGATCATCCCTGTCCTGTTGCTCAAACGGCACACCCGGGCGAATGCCGGCGTGCACGAACAACAGATCGCCCTCAAGACGAGAATAATCCAGAGTTTGCAGGAACTGGATATGACTCTCGGGTACGAGCGTTCGCGCCCTTCGGTGGATATCGAGGATATCATTGCTATCGACACGATCAACGCCATAGGACGCAAGTGTTGCCTTGCCGCCGATGCGGGGATGCAACCAGTGATACTGAGGCGGCAAACGCACATCGGCTTGCGGAGACTCTTCCATGAAGAGAGCGAACATCCTGTCGTGATTGCCCAGCAGGCACTGCCAGTTTCTGCCTGCAGACAATCCCGTTATCAGGAAATCGATAACCTCCTTGCTGCGCGCGCCTCGATCGACATAGTCTCCCACGAACACGACCCGCGCATCCCTTCCGCCATCGGCGTCGATCTTCGCGATAGCCTCCGTGAGCAATTCCAGCTCACCATGGATATCCCCAACTGCATAGATCGGTTCATTCATTGGCAAAGGCAATTGTTGGTACGTCAACGATGCTCGCCCCACCGTCCACCGTCAGCACAGCCCCGGATATCATTGCGGCCTCAGCGGAACACAGGAAGGCAACCGCATTGGCAATGTCCTCAGGGGTAGCAGGCTTGCCAAGCGGCACATCACGGGTAACCACGTCATAGGCCTCATCGATGGAGGAAAACCCCCGGCGTTTCATCAGCTCTGTCATTTCTCCGTCAGCCATTTCCGTTCTTACCCAGCCTGGGCAGATGGTATTACAGCGTACGCCCTTCGGACCAAAATCTCGGGTAATCGATTTCGCCAGCCCAATCAGCGCGTGCTTCATTGTGACATAGCCACAGGCCTCCGGACCTGCTGCAAGACCCGCGATGGATGACATCATGAGAATGCTGCCCTGTTGGCTGATAAGATCCGGGATCGTCGCGCGGGCCACTACCATGGCGGTGTTCAGATTGGCCTGAACCGATTTATCCCAATCCTCATCATCCATGTCAGTGAGGGTGCCGAAGCCGAACCCACCGGCATTGCAGACCAGTGCATCCACCCGGCCAAACTGCTCATGCACCTTGTCGATGGCGGTGTTGACCTGCTCGCTTGACGCGGCATCACAGGACAACACCAGTCCGTTCGTGCTTGCTGCAACCGCTTCAAGCGGCTCCCTGCGCCGCCCCATCAATGCAACATTGGCTCCTTCTGCATACAGGCGCCGTGCAACGGCAGCACCGATCCCCGTTCCGGCACCGGTCACGAGAACCGTTTTTCCCTGGTATCGCATCATGTGGCTCGCCTGCTACCGTTGGGAATCACGCATGAGTGGACACCTTACCTTCAGCGACCCATTCGTCAAACAGCTTCAGGACAGCATCGGCAAAGGCGGCATCATTGATATGCGCATCCACTTCGCTCATCGGCAAGCTGTTCGGGATGACCTTGCGGGCCTCATCGACCAGAGCCGCCAGGCCGACCGGATCGTGGGCCGCCTGGCCTGGCCGATCCCATTCCTCGACACCGCCCAGCGGCAGGAAAAAATGAGCAGGTCCGGTCGCTGATTGCAGCCGTTCGGCGATAGACCGGATCCACATGCGCCGTTCCTCGGCATTGAATACCGAATCCTTGATCAGTCGATTATGTTCGTGAAACGGCCGGTCCTTGTATTGTTCCGGAATTTCCTGCCACCCGGCAAAGTCCAGAAGATCCAGCGCACCGGGCGCAATCATCTGCGGCGTGCCCGTGCGACTGGCATTGGTGAGGCGATCCTCGCCACTGGTCACCAGAGAGCCTGCCAGCATGTTGGCGTACTCCTGCATGCAGAAATCCATGACGCAGACAAAGGCCCCTTCAGCCGCCAGCTTCTCGAACGCCATACCGCCCATACCCGTCGAATGAAAGACTGCTACCTCAAACCCTCTGTCCTCCAACGCCGGCGTCAGGAACTTCATGTAGCGCAGGCAGGAAGATCCCAGAGACGTCATTCCGATCAGGGGCCTGGATCTGTCGGGTGGAACAGCCGCTCGAGCAGAACCGACAACAGCCCCTGCGGCCTGACTCAGCGAGGATTTGCAGATCGAATTCAAACCATAAAGCCCTCCGGACCACAGGATCATCTGCACATCGGGTGCGAACCGGTGAGGCGGAATCAGAGGCGAGAAACTGACCGTCGAGACGATGTATTTGGGTGTTCCCAGTGGCAAGACCTGCGCGCAATCCAGTGCCAGGTCCGTCCCCAGAGTTCCCCCGGTCGCCAGCATGGCATCGAACCGTCCTTCCTTGAACAAACTGGCGACCAGCGAGGCGGCGCCACGTGACATGACTCTGAAGCTCTTGTTTTCATCGCCTTGTGCAATGACCTCTTCGATACTCATTCCCGCAGCCGCTGTCACATCGTGCTTGCTGATATCGGTTGGCATCTCGGGGTCTCCCAGAACCGATACGTCCATGGTCAGGACCGCAGCACCCTGTTCCCGGATGCATTGCTCGAGAAAACGCATTTCGGGTTCTTTCGTGTCGTAGGTACCGATCAGCAGTATGGTCTTTTCGGTCATGTCTCAATCTCTCCGACAGGTCAGGTAAGTGTCAGTCAGTGTCATGGCGGTGTTGATGAAACGGCGATTGCGCTCGCCAGCTCCACCTTCATCCATACGATCCATGATCCAGCCGACGTAGGTGCATGCACGCAGTGCCAGAAACAGATCCAGCTGATTCACGTCAATGCTGCGAATACTGCAATAGCCGTCCAGCAGTGAGGCTTTCAACAAGTCGTAGTCCCGCTCGGCGTGATTCTTCAGCAAGGCCGTGGCGATATCGAAGAGTCGATAACCGAAACCACTGTCATCAAAGTCGATGATGTGCAGCTGATCGCCTTCGATCATGACGTTCTCACGTACCAGATCAGCGTGAATCAGACCGTAGTCGAGCGTCGGCGACAACGTTGCCAGCCTCTCTCGTGCCATATCCCGAAAAGACTCAAGCTGGATTCTCTGCTGCACGGATAATGAAGGGTTCTCCCAGAACCGACCCCACAAGGGAGCCTCTCCTGTCAGACCTTCCTGGTTCCATGACCAACGAAAGAAGTCATCCGGCGGCGTCCATTGGTCGGAGATCTCATGCAATCGCGCCAGCTCCCGGCCCATGGCCTGAAACAGACCGGCACGGTCTGCAGAACTCAGCGGCTTTCCCGTCGCCCCGACAGTCTCGCCACCCAGCCAGTCCAGCATATCGATCTGAACACCATCGATCTTCTGTAACCACTCACCAGTGGCTGAGGCAATGGGAGAAGGCACAGACAGGCCGCCCTCGCTGATGGCGGCCATCCACTGCAGCTCGGATTGCAACTCGCTATTGCTGCGAAGTCCCTGACGGTGAAGCCTGAGTGCGTAGCGCCTACCCTGGTGGTCCACGCAGTAGACGCGATTCTCACGGGCGGCAACCAGCTTGAATGCAGCATCCGCCATCCCCCACAAGGACAGAGCATTTTCTGCCGTGCGCGCCATCCGCGATTCGATGGCAAGTTCCGTTATCGGCGTAGTTGTATTTTCGGTGATCGACATGGCAGTCAGTCGCTCAGAGCTGTATCCAGGCGGTTTTCAGATCACTGTATTTGTCCAGCGCATGCAGTGATTTGTCGTGTCCGTTACCCGATTGCCTGACGCCGCCCAGTGGTACCGTCAGATCGGCACCGCCATAGGTATTGACATGCACGACCCCGGAACGAATGCCGGCAATCATGCGATGGGCCCGACTCAGATTGGAAGTCCAGACACCGGCCGCAAGGCCATAGACAGTCGCGTTGGCCATTCGCAGTGCATCCTCCTCATCCTTGAATGGGGTGACGGCGAGCACCGGTCCAAACACTTCGTTCTGGAACAGCTGATGCTGAGGCTGAACGCCTGCCATGACGGTGGGCTGCATGTAATAACCACCGGTCTCTACCAGAATCCTCTCGCCACCTGCGCGACACTGCGCGCCTTCGGCTTCAGCCTTTTCGACGAACTGCAGATTGGCTTCCAGCTCGCCCAGGCTGTGAACGGCACCAATCTGGCTATTCAGATCCAATGGATCGCCCACCCGATAAGCGTTGGCCTGGCGACAGATCTCCTCGACGAATTCATCGTGAATATCCTGCTGAACCAGCAAGCGTGACCCTGCCACACAAACCTGACCGGAGTTGCGAAAGATGCCAGCGGCCGATACCTTTGCCGCTTGCCCCAGGTCCGGCGCGTCATTGAATATGATGTTGGGCGATTTGCCACCAAGCTCCAGATAACACCGTTTCATGTTGGAGCGTGCCGAGTATTCCAGCAAACGCCTGCCGGTCGCACCGGAGCCTGTGAACACGAGAATATCGACATCCATGGACAAGGCCAGCGTCTCTCCCACCACGGCGCCGCTGCCTGTCACCACGTTGAAGACGCCATCGGGCAGTCCGGCTTCCGAGGCCAGCTCGGCAATCTTCAACAAGCTCAGTGAGGCAGACTCGGCCGGCTTCAGAACCAGAGAATTGCCGGCGGCAAGCGCCGGTGCAATTTTCCAGCTGCCGATCATGAGCGGGAAATTCCACGGCACAATGGCACCCACAACCCCCACGGGGGTGTGATGCACCAGTGCCAGTACATTATCTGCCGTCGGTGCGATTTCACCATAGACCTTGTCGATGCTCTCGCCGTAATACCGAAACGTACTGGCGGCAGACAAGGCTTCAGCCTTCACGGCCATGCCGATCTCGGTACCATTGTCTCGCACCCCGAGAACCGAGATTTCCAAAGCGCGCGCCTCGATCAGATCGGCCAGCTTGAGCAACACCTTCTTGCGGCCTGCCGGAGGCATCCGCGACCAACGGCCGTCCTCGAAGGCGGCACGAGCCGAGGCAATGGCACGGTCCATGTCCGCGGGCGAACCCTCTGCCAGCTGCGTGAGCACCTTGCCGTCAATCGGTGATATGACATTGCGCTGGGCGCCGCCTTCGGCTTGCTGATATCGGCCATCAATGAAATGTCCCTGAGCAGGGATATCTCTTGATCGCAGCTTGTCTATGGTCGTTTGATCCATGATGTTCATCTCACCCTTGCTGAGTAGTGTCATTGCCACTGGAGGGTTGCGGCTTGATGCGATTGCGGTGCTCCTTGATCAAGGTGCGTATGTGCAGCACGATGATCAGAACGATGGCAGCAAACAGGAGTGCTGCGATGGGCCGGTCGATGAAATCGAGTGGTTCCTTGACTCGTGCCATGGCGCTGCGCAGTTTCACCTCCATGATGGAGCCCAGCACCATACCCAGAATGATCGGAACAATCGGCAGGTCCAGGCGTTTCAGTATCAGACCAAACACGCCAAAGCCGGCCGCCAGCGCACAATCGGTCACGGAGTTTCGCAGGGAATACACACCGACGAAAGACAGCGTGATGATCATCACACCCAGAAACCGCGTCGGAATCTGCATGATCCTGAGAAGCATATTGGTCGAGAACAGCAGGAATATCATCACGAACACATTCAGCAGGATCAGCGCGATGTACAAGGCCATCACGAAATCCAGCTGGGATTCGAACAGCTGTGGACCAGGGATGACGTTATGCACATAGAACACCGATAGCATCATGGCCGTGAGTGCCTCACCCGGTATGCCCAGCGCCAGCAGGGGTATCATTGCAGCTCCGGGGACCGCATTGTTGGCAGCCTCCGATGCAACCAGCCCCTCGGGCGAACCATCCCCGAATTTTTCAGGGGTGCTCGATGTCTTCTGGGCGTAGGTATAGGACAGGAACTGGGAGGTGAATTCGCCCACACCGGGCAGCATCCCCATCAGCACCCCGATACTCGACGACACCGTTGCGATTCGCTTCAAGCCAAGCAGCTCCTTCAAACCGGCAAATATGCTTCCCTGCACGCGCGTTTTTCCAGGCACGTGATCCTTGTCTACCAACAGCAGCAGTGCCTGAGAGATGGCAAACAGACCCAGTACGACCACGATCAGATCAACACCCGATGTCAGCCAGGTCTGATCAAAGGTGAATCGCGAGGTGTATTTGACGGGTTCAAGACCGATGGTGCTCAGGAACAGACCGAAGCAGGCCAGCATGGCCGCTGCGAATGTCTGTCCTCTGTGAGCCAGGATTACCAGCAGAATCCCCATGAAGGCGGCGAGGAAGATCTCCCGACTGCCGAAGTGCGGCGCGATCATCGCCAACACCGGTGACAGCACGATCAGACAGATGACAGAGAAAATCCCCCCGAAGAATGAGGCCGAGTACGCCAGCGACAAGGCGCGATGCCCCTCGCCACGCTTGGTCATCGGATAGCCATCATAGGTGGTCAGTGCATTGACCGCGGTACCCGGTGTGTTGATGAGTATGGCGGGAATGGCACCACCGTACATCGAGGAACCGTAGATGCCCAGCAGCAGAGTCAGGCCGACGATCGGTTCGAATGCAAATGTCGCAGGCAACAGAATCGCGATGGCAACCGGTGCGCCCACGCCAGGTATGGCGCCGATGATAACGCCGCCGATGGAGCCCACGAGCAATGCTATCAGCACCTCCCAATGAGCCAGAATGGATAGTGCCGAGGAGAACGTGTCCATCAAAGCCTCACAGATAGTTCAGTGCAAAAGCGCGAATGGTGTCCGGCAGGTAGTCATACAATTGACCTGCAGGTATTTTCACTTCCAGAAAACCGCGGAAGAGCAGTACGACAAAGACCGAGAACAGTACGGCCGCGATGACCGAGGTTCGATTTCGTGCCCCGCACCTCAGGATCAGAAACACCGTGAACAGTAATGTCGACGGCAGATAGCCAAGCAATGGAACCATCCAGACATAAACGACAAAGTAGCCAACAAACTCCAGCGATCGCAGCCAGAACGCAACCTCAAGCCACCGTCCTGGAATCCTTGGCGACAACAGCGAACTCAGAAAATGAAGTGCACCGAAGAACAGCATTCCGTAGACGGCAACGGTGGGCCACAAGCCGGGCTGAGCGAACCATTTGGTCCGTTTGGTGACCTTGATCTGGTCTCCCAATTGTGTGAAGAGAAAGATCGCAAAAGCGAGAAACACGATAGCGAAGACGATATCTCCCGGACGCCTGTATCGTTTGAAAAGATCTTGTAGTGTCTTTGCCAGCATGAACCTCTCCTGAATATATTCCGCCTGTCTGAGCAGCCGAGAATCGAACGCGCTTCAAGGCCGCGAACAGGACTACCGCGTACGACTTCCCGAGAACCGGAAGACATCCAACGGCTCAGTCGAACTGCACATCCACGGAACCAAAGGCTCCGAAGTCAGCATGAATACGGGTATTCTCGGGACACTCCACCGGGCGAATGAAACTGCCCGACAGGATGACCTGGCCCGGCTCGATGCTCTGTCCGTACTGGGCCATGCGTCGTGACAACCAGACCACGCTTTCAATCGGGTCGTTCAGGACACCGGCCCCCAGGCCCGTCTCCTCGATCTCGTCGTTGCGAAACGCCATGACCCCTACCCAACGAAGATCCACGGCATCCACGGCATGTTTCTCGCGCCCCATGACAATGCCGGCATTGGCAGCATTGTCACTGATGGTGTCGAAAACCGTACGCGCACGCCCGGTGGCAGCATCGCTTCGTTGTATGCGTGTATCGAGAATTTCGATGGCCGGCGCAACATGATCGGTTGCCGCGATCACATCGGCGCGCGTCACATTGGACCCTGCCAGCGCCGACTTCATGACAAAGGCAATCTCTGCTTCTATCCGCGGTTGTATGAATCGGTTCTTCTCGACCGTATCACCCGTATTGAACAGCATGTCATCAAACAGAATGCCGCTGTCGGGTGTATCGATATTCAGCGCGTACTGCATGGCCTTTGAGGTCAAGCCGATTTTCCAGCCGATCACCTTGCGCCCTTGTGCCAGTTTGGCCGTACAGATGGCTTTCTGAATCTCATAGGCATCATCCATCCCCATGTCGGGGTGGCGCAGTGTCAACAGGCCGATCTGTTCACCCGTACGCTCTGCTTCAAGCAGGTTGTCAGCCGCGCGAGCATGCTCCTCGGGTGTCATGGCTGCTCATCCTCGACGCCATTGCGCAGTGTGCCAATACCGTTGACTTCCACCTCGACTACATCACCGGGTACCAGATAACGCGGAGGATCGAAGCGAGCACCGGCGCCTGTCGGGGTACCCGTGACGATGATGTCACCCGGCTTGAGCGTCATGAAGGTGGAAATGTACGCAATCTCTTCTCTGATCGGAAACATCATTCGTGACAACACATCATCCTGGCGGACCTCGCCGTTGACCCGCGTGATGATGCGGGCATCATCGAGCTGACTGGCCTCCTTGAACGGCACCAACCACGGACCGATGGCGCCGGAACGATCCCAGTTCTTGCCCTGGGTAACGTTGAACTTGGCGTGGCGCACCCAGTCGCGAATCGTGCCTTCATTGCAAAGTGTCAAGGCTGCAATATGGTCGTAGGCATCGGCTTGCGAGATTCGCCGTCCCTGCTTGCCGATGACAATGGCCACTTCACCCTCATAGTCCAGCGTATGATTCTCCGGTGGACGTATCAGATTCTGCTCATGCCCGGTAAACCCGGATGCAAACCGCGGAAACAGAGACATGTGTTGCGGCTGCGTAGTGCCGTCCTTGTACTCCGCATTGCGGTCAGGGAAATTGACACCGACACACAGGATGCGCGGCACATCGGGCAGCACCATTTCAAATTGGTAGTCACGAAGG
>CBDUIJ010000201.1:0-10439 GCA_965367215.1 uncultured Granulosicoccus sp. | reverse complement strand
GAAAGCCGCCACTCTGAAACTCTTGACTGCCGTCCGTACACGCTCGCCGACAGCTTGCCTGCAACGACGAAGCATGAAATTTGCAGCGGTGTAAGCGACGAACAGTCAGTGAGCGAGATACCACCGACAAGATCACAGTATCAGGCCACCATGAACAAGGTGACCTGCCGACATCTCCTCGGGGCGTCAAGACGCCCCTGCAGCGATATAATGAAGTTTCAGTAGTCCATGGCGTTGAGTTCTTGCCTGGCAACATCATTCATATTGCCCGGTCAGATCCATTCCAATCCTCGTAGAGTCAGTTTATGTATTACGGTGAGAAGCTGAACAGTATCAGCCACCTGGTGGGAGCCGTTCTGGCTCTGATAGGCTTCGGCGCGCTACTGACCATCAGCATTCAGTCACATGACCCCTTTCTGATCATCAGCTTCATCATTTTCGGCTTGACCCTGATTCTGCTGTACACCATGTCGACGATGTATCACAGCTTCAGCTCGATCAGACTGAAAAGGCTCTTTCAGAAACTGGATCACGTTGCAATCTACCTGCTGATTGCCGGCACCTACACGCCGTTTCTGCTGGTCTCATTGCGAGAAGAGCACGGGCTTACCCCTCTTCTCACTATCTGGCTTCTCGCTGCCATCGGCCTGGTACTGGATATTCTGATCAAGAAGCGTATCGAATGGCTGCAGTTATCCATCTATCTCGCGATGGGCTGGTTCTGCGTACTCTTCTATTCGAGCCTGCAAGCCAGCGTTCCTGTCGCAGGCATGCGCTGGCTGGTCATCGGTGGCATTTCGTACATGGGAGGTGTCGTCTTCTATGTACTGGATGAATACAACAAGTTGCAGCATGCACACGGCATCTGGCATCTGTTTGTTCTGCTCGGCTCCTTCAGCCATTTCATATCCATTGCCGGATATGTTCGGTAATCAGAACCAACAGATCGAACAGCAACCCCTGCAGACAAAACTGACACCGAGAGTATCGACGCAACTCTGAGCAAATGGCTGCGCTATCACAGCTCATCGAGATGAACTACCATTCCAATTGATGAATCATCAGGAGGCGAGCCGAGTGGCGACGCGAAGTGCAGAGCGAAGCAAGGCTGCGATACTCGATGCAGCAACCGAGGAGTTCCTGCTGTATGGCTATGCCGGTGCCAGTGTCAACAAGATTGCTGACCGAGCCTCATTGAACAAGCGAATGCTGTATCACTACTTCGAGAGCAAGGAGGGGCTCTGGCTCGCCGTTCTCGAAGCCGCCTACGCACGCCTGCGCGCCGGAGAGCAACAGCTCGATCTGGCAGGACTGTCGGCTGAAGATGCGATGCAGGAATTGGTTCGATTCAACTTCTGTCACCTGGTCGAGCACCCTGACTTTGTTCTGCTCGTGAACATCGAGAACATGCACAAGGCCGAACACCTGAAGAAATCGACCCGTATCCAGCAGATGCATTCACCGCTGATTCATCTACTCGAAGGCGTGCTGGCAAAAGGACATGCCGAGGGTGTCTTCACCCGTCAGATCGATGCAACCCAGCTCTACATCATGATCAGCTCGCTGTGCTTTTTTCACCTGTCGAATCGCCACACGCTGGCGGTAATCTTTGACCAGGATGTGTCATCCAGGCGCGCGATCGACGCGCGATGCGATGAAACCGTCGCAGCAATTACAGCCTATCTGCGCACGTGAAACCGTTCAGCCTTTCCAAACACCGGCTTGACAGCGTCAGAAGAGCACGCCTAAGATAACCCACTGGTTACTTAGCAGCTGAGGAAGGTGGTATGTCGATCAATGCAGGCCATGGTCCATTCGCTGACGAGCAGGCTCTCGAAGATGCTCTTTCGACTCCCGACGATGCACTTGTAGCCGACCTGACTCGTGCTCCTGGCGACATCATCGTGTTGGGTGCGGCCGGCAAGATGGGCCCCAGCCTGTGCCGGCTTGCGCAACGAAGTGGAGGCGATCGTCGCATCATTGCCGTGGCCCGTTTCTCCGATCAATCGATCAAAGAGCAATTGGAGCGCGATGGCATCTCCACGATCACTGCAGACCTGCTTGACCGAGAGGCTGTAGCTGCCTTGCCGGATGCGCCCAATGTGATCTTCATGGCGGGACGAAAATTTGGATCATCGGGCGCTGAACACCTGACATGGGCGATGAATGCACTCTGTCCGGCGCTGGTAGCCGAGCGGTATCGGCATTCACGGATCGTCGCTTTTTCAACCGGTTGCGTCTATCCCTTCTGGCCAGTGGACGCAGAGGCAGGACCGACAGAAGATGTCCCACCGACACCACCACCCGGTGACTATGCCTGGTCCTGTGTTGCACGGGAGCGCATGTTCGAGCACATGAGTGTCGTCCACAATACTGCAGGTCGGCTCTTTCGACTCAACTACGCAATCGACATGCGCTACGGCGTGCTGCATGACATCGCCATGAAAGTCTTCCACGATGAGCCGGTGGACGTCTCGATGGGACATGTCACGGTGTTCTGGCAACGAGATGCAAACGCCTGGGCGTTACGGTCGCTGGCGCACGCCACCTCACCAACGACGCCGATAAATGCCACAGGCGCGTCGGTCGTTGCGGTTCGCGACCTTGCCAATGCCTTTGCCGATCGCTTCGGCAAGCCGGTAACCATCACGGGTACCGAGGCAAAGACTGCCTGGCTCAATGATGCAAGCATGGCACACACACTCTTTGGAACCCCTTCCGTCACACTTGACGACATGATCGACTGGACCGCAGACTGGATCGGCAAGGGTCGCAAGTCTCTTTCGAAGCCAACGCACTTCGAAGCGCGTGACGGAAAGTATTGAGGCGATGACATTGGACACGAAAACCGACTCGATTCGCACACACCTCGCCAAAGGTCTGGCAATTCCCGCTCACCCGCTTGCCCTTGATGCCAGGCGGCAGCTGGATGAGCGGCGCCAGCGTGCTCTGACCCGCTACTACGTGGAAGCAGGTAGTGGCGGACTCGCCGTCGGGGTCCACACCACCCAGTTCGCCATACGTGAAGCCGGATTGTATGAGCGCGTTCTGGAACTGGCTGCGTCGACGGCAGAAGAATACGGCGATCGACCACTGGCCATGATCGCCGGTGTCGCCGGTAAAACGGCGCAGGCAGTCGCAGAAGCACACACAGCTGCCTCACTCGGCTACCAGGCAGTCCTGGTAAGTCCAGCACCATTTCGGGATGCATCGGAAGCCGAATTGCTTGCACACGCAACCGCTATCGGCGAGGTACTACCCGTCGTCGGATTCTATCTGCAACCCGCCGTCGGTGGCCGCGTGCTTTCCGTCGACTTCTGGCGCAAGCTGGCCTCGATACCATCGGTTGTGGCGATCAAGATCGCCCCCTTCCATCGGCATCGCACGGTTGATGTCGTACGCGGCGTCGTCGAGGCGAGAGCCGAGGAACGCGTCACCCTATACACTGGCAATGACGATCACATCGTGGCTGATCTACTACTGCCATTCGTCTTTCGACGCGACGGTGAAGATGTTTCCGTGCGCATCAAGGGTGGTCTGCTTGGCCAGTGGTCGGTGTGGACGCAGGCAGCTGTCGACTTGCACAAACGATGTCTTGAAGCTGCAAAAGCCGATGCGGTACCGATCGAACTGCTCGCCATCGATGCGCAACTGACTGACATGAACAATGCCGTTTTCGATGTGCCCAATGACTTCCGAGGCGTTATTGCGGGTTGCCATGAGATCCTTCGACGACAAGGACTGCTTGATGGTATCTGGTGCCTGGACAAAAACGAGACACTCTCGCCTGGACAGGCTGAGGAGATCACTCGCGTGTCACGTGATTACCCCCATTTGACCGACGACGCTTTCGTTGCCGCCCATCTCGATCGATGGCTCGACGGATGAACCACGCAGGAAAAAGCCAGCAAGGACACTGCCCGTGTCGGAGTGCCAGTGCTGCATTGAAGAGAAGTCTGTAAATCAAATAGTTCCACACAATGAGGAGAGCGATGCGATGAGACTCAAGACGATTGGCCGACTGCTGATGGCAGCGGGATTTGCACAAGCTGTTACAGCACCAGTAACGGCGGCGGAATGGACGCCGGAGAGACCCATAACCATTATTGTTCCCTGGTCGGCAGGTGGATCGACAGACCAGGTCACGCGGGTTGTGGCAGGCGAACTCGAAGCGGCACTCGGCGGTACAGTCGTCGTGCAGAATCAACCGGGAGCATCCGGGTCCATCGGCTCGAAAAGCGCACTCGAGTCTGAACCAGACGGCTACACCTGGACCGCCGGAGCCGCGCAGGATCTGGGTACCTACAAGGTACTGGACATGCTCGATACCAGCATTGAAGACTGGAATCTGTATCTGACAGTTGCCAATGTCAGTGTTGTCGGCGTCAACGTCGACTCCCCTTTCAAGACGATGGACGATTTTCTCGAGGCGATGAAGAACGACCCGAAATCGGTGAAAGTCGCCACAGCCGGACTGAGCTCCGCAGGACATAATGCGATGGAAGCGCTGAAGGAAGCTGCCGGCGGAGACTACAAGCACGTCACCTACGATGGCGGTAACCCTGCCGTCATAGCAACAGTTTCCGGTGAGACCGTCGCGACCACACAGACTGCGGTCGAGCAGGCCGAGATGATTCGTGCAGGGCGCATCCGGCCTCTGGCGGTACTGAACGATCGACCGCTCGAGCTGGCTGGCGTCGACACCATCCCGCCCATTTCCGACTTCATCGACGGCGTACCGACTGCACCAAACTATTTTGGCGTCTTCGTTCCCGGCTCGGCCCCTGAAGAAGTTGTCGAGGCCTTGAACAAGGTCTGGGCTGAATCGATATCCGACAGCAAGGCACTGCAGGATTATGCTGCAGACAGAGGGGCTGTCTTTGCCCCCTACTTTGGCGCCGATGCGCAAGAGCGGGTCAAGCCAGCGGTCAGCATGAACGCCTATCTGTTGTTCGATGGCGGCAAGGCCAAGATCGATCCTGCAACGCTCGGAATCGAGCGTCCCTGATCCGTGAGCTCACACACGGACCGGACTGCTGTTCCGGTCCGTTCGGGCCACCGCATTTGACCCAAGGCCGATCAAATGACTACGTTTTCAAACGATGACTCCGGTGACCCGGAGAACCCGCCCCCCGAGCAAAGCAGCCTTTCGCCTCGGGCAGATCGCATCACTGCGCTTCTGCTCGTGGTCCTGGGGGCTGTTGTGGCATTCGAATCCTGGCGCATGCCGAGAATGTCCGAGTTCGGTGCAAACATCTGGTCAGCACCCGGGATAGTCCCGGGCATGGTGGGTCTGTTGATTGCCATCATGGGTGGTGTCCTGTACTTTCGCTCTCGCGAAAAACCCGTTTCTGAAGCGTCTGCCCCCGCACGAAACGGAGGCTGGCGTCGTGTACTCACCGTATTTGCATTATGTGTGATGTTCGCCGGCATTCTTGTCGGACGCATTCCATTCGCCATTGCCGCATTCGCCTTCATTTTCGTTTTCATCCTGTTGTTCGATCGTGAGGATCGTGCCATCGAAACAGGCAGCAAGACCTTTTCTCCTGCTCGAATCGCACTGGCATTCGGCATCGCAGCAGCGGCGTCTTTCACCATCACCTGGGTGTTTGAAGACATCTTTCTGGTACGCCTTCCATGAGCGGCCTAGGCTACTTCCTTGACGCACTGATCGGTTTCATGACCCAGCCGGTCATGTTGTTCAGCGTCATATGGGCGACCTTTCTCGGCATTCTGGTCGGATCCTTGCCCGGGCTCACGGCCACTCTGGGTATTGCACTACTGACCACGTTGACCTTCAAGATGGATGGCACACAAGCCATACTCATTCTGATCTGCATGTACGTCGGTGCAATCTACGGAGGCTCGCGTTCCGCCATTCTTCTGAATATCCCCGGCACACCGGCCAACGCCGCAACCGCGCTGGACGGATTTCCCCTTGCACGTTCGGGTCTGGCAGGCCGGGCAATGGGCGTGGCCACAGCCGGCTCCTTCGTCGGTGGGGTCATCGGTATGCTGGCATTGGCCTTGGTGGCCCCGGTGTTGGGCGACTTCGCCTTGTCTTTCGGATCCTACGAGTTCTTCTGGCTGGCTCTGTTTGGCGTGCTTGTCTCAGGGCAACTGACAACGACCGGAGATTCGATCAAAGGCTGGATTGCCGGCTTTCTTGGGGTACTCGTCGCCATGATCGGACAGGAAGGCATCTACTCCTACCAGCGATTTTCCTACGGTTCGTCCGACCTTGCCGGTGGTATTGGTTTGCTACCCGCTCTGGTTGGCGCATTCGGATTTGCCGAGCTGCTGACGGTAATGAAAGCGCGCGGCTTTCAAAGCATCATCGATGCCTCCGACCGAGTTCTGCCGCGATTCGAAGATCTCTGGCCCTACAAACGAACGATAGTACGTTCGGGTCTGATCGGCACGTTCATGGGCTTGTTGCCCGGGGTTGGAGAAGACATGGGGTCATGGATGTCATATGCAGCAGCACGACGCGCCAGTAGACAGAAAGACCAGTTCGGCAAAGGCTCACTCGACGGATTACTGGCTGCAGAAACAGGCAATAACGCGGCTGTACCCGGTGCAATCATCCCGGTGCTGACATTGGCAGTACCAGGCTCCGCACCTGCAGCAGTATTGCTCGCCGCCATGTTCATTCATGGCATTCGTCCGGGACCGATGATCATGATCGAGTCGCCGGCCTTTGTGTTCGAGGTCGTCGCCATGGTTGCAATGGCAATGATGGCCATGCTGGTGATCGGCCTCGCCGTGACACGCCCCTTGTTGCGTGTGCTGACGATTCCACGGGCGTTTCTGATGCCGATCATCTTTACCTTGTGCACCATTGGTTCTTACGCGATTGCAGGGCGTCTGTTTGATGTTTACGTGATGCTCGCTTTCGGCGTATTCGGTTTTGCCTTGAGGGAATTGAAATTTCCACTTGCACCCTTGGTGCTGGGTATCGTGCTGGGTGATTTGCTCGACAAGAGCTTCAGGCGCGGCATGACACTCTCGGAAGGCAATGCACTGGATTTCGTGACTCGACCGATTTCCGCATTTCTGGCTCTGGCCTGCCTGTTGATGCTGCTCAACGCATTTCCGGTTGTGCGTCACTCCGTCGGGCGTGTGGTATCGAAGCTGCGACCAGCCCGCAAAAGTTCGCCGGAGGAGCAAGACTCGTGAAATTTGCATTGTGCAACGAAGTGATTCGAGAGCTGTCACTGGCCGAGCAGGCGCGTTTCGCCGCGGCACTTGACTATGATGGTCTTGAAATTGCGCCATTTACTCTCGATGAAAAAGCCCCGCACAAGATGGACGCGCAGCGGATTCGGACCATCCGCCGAGAGGTCGAAGCGGAAGGTCTGCAAGTGTCAGGGCTGCATTGGTTGTTGGTATGCCCCGCAGGACTATCCATCACAGACAGCAATGCCAATGTGCGACGTCGAACCCGTGAAGTCATTTCGGGACTGGTCAGACTGTGTGCCGAGCTCGGCGGACGTTATCTGATTCATGGCTCGCCGCAGCAACGGATACTGATGAGTGACTCAAGCGATGCTGCACGGGCCTCAGCATTGGAGACACTCGCATTTGCCGCAGAAGAAGCCCGGAAGTCAGGCGTGGAATATCTTCTTGAGCCTCTTTCCAGTGATCAGACGCAATTCGTCAACACCGTCGCCGAGGCTGCAGCAATTGCCGAGACCATTGCATCGCCCGCATTCGCGACGATGCTCGACTGCTGCTCCGGCGCAAAGGCCGAGACAGAGCCATTGGCTGACGTACTTAAGGAATTTCTATGTAGTGGCCTCATTCGCCACGTGCACGTCAACGACCCCAATCTGCGAGGTCCCGGCCAGGGCGAGCTGGATTTTCTGCCCATCATTGAAGCCCTGGTAGCGTGCCGTTACGAGGGATGGGTCGGTGTCGAGCCATTCGATTATGTACCCGACGGTCGTGCGGTCGCCGCACGGTCCATCGGCACGATGAAAGCGTTGCTGAGCAGCGCACTACGGAGTCATGTCCAGTGAATGTTGCTCGTACCGATCCAGCCGGAAGTCATGCACCTCCGGTGCAAGTACTCCGTGTGGAATTTGCTGAACGCCCCGTGACATTCAGAATGCCGTTCCGATTCGGCGCGGCCACGTTGCGAGCAGCCCCTCAGGTCTTTGTACGGGTGACGATCCAGATCGATGGGCGTCAGGAAGTCGGATTTTCAGCCGAATTGCTTTCCCCCAAATGGTTTGACAAGAATCCGGCACTGAGCAATGAAGACAATTTTCGCCAGCTGCGTTCCGCACTACGTATCGCAGCTTCCTTGTATATCGGCGCCGGCCAGAGCCCGAGTGCATTCTCTCTGCATGCCACGTGTGCCGCGGCCTTGTATCGAAGCTGCGCCGAGGAAGGCAGTGGTGGACTGATCGCGTCCTATGGTGCCGCTTTGCTCGATCGCGCAATTCTCGATGCGATCTGTCGTTCGGCAAACCTGTCGTTCTATGACGCCATGCGACGCAATCTGCCTGGCATGGACACGTCGACAACCCCGGATCTGCACGGCACTGACCTCGCAGGATTTCTGGCCACGAGAACTGCATCTGGCAGTCTTGCCGTGAGGCACACCGTCGGCATGATCGACCCGATTCTGTCCACCGCCATTACCGAGCCTCTCGACGACGGCTTGCCGCAGAGTCTTGACACCATCATCGAGCACTACGGAGTGCGTTATTTCAAGATCAAGGTCGGCGCTGATATAGATGCCGCGATCAACAGACTGCAGATCATAGCCAGCCTGCTGGACACTCAAGCCGGCTATTACCGAGTGAGTCTCGATGGCAACGAACTATTCTCGGATGCCGATGAAGTCGGGCGATTGTTCGATGCCATCGAAGCCGAACCAACTCTGCAACGCCTGTGGCGTGCGACGCTGTATATCGAACAACCCATCGCACGTGACCGGGCCGTCGAGGAACCGGTGCACGCGATTGCCAGGCGAAAACCTCTGGCAATTGACGAGTCGGATTCTCACATCGGGATCTTCCCTGTCGCCCGGGCGCTAGGCTATACCGGCATGTCTTCAAAATCCTGCAAGGGCGTTTATCGAGCGATTCTCAATGCCGCCCGCGTCGAACACTGGAACTCACAAAGCGGCACGAAACAATGGTTCATGACTGCCGAAGATCTATCGACGCAACCGGGAGTTTCTGTCCAACAGGATTCCGCATTGGCAGCTTTCATCGGAATGGAGCATGTCGAACGGAACGGCCATCATTTTGTAAACGGTTTCGGCTCGACGCCGATCACGGAACAACAGCGGTATCTACAGGATTACCCAGGCCTTTACGAAACCGGTCAGGATGGTGCCGCCAGACTCCGAATTGCTGACGGCAACATCGACATCTGTGCACTCGATCAACCCGGGTTCGGCGTTTTCACGCCACCGGATTGGGAGGATCTGGATAGCTTTGGTCATTAGTTGATCAGGATGGCAATCAATCGATATTGACTTCTTTCACTGTCAACGCAGTGCATCAGGCAAAGGCCGGAAATGCGTGGTGACAACACCATCGCGCTCGAGCGTTATCAGAACCAGATCTGGCTCACCACTATCGACATCAAGTGTCAGACGATTCCCCTCACCGGATTCAAGAACCAGCTTGCCAGTCGTGTAATCACGGCCTGTCTCGCTGGTCGTCAAGCCACCAAAAGGGACTGGAGTTGAAACCTTCAGTGGGCGATCATTCGTCCATGGTCCAGTGGCGGTGAAGTTCATTGACAATCTCTTGTCTAAAGATATGCCGTATATGTCAATGCTCTCCGACTCCAATTCACGCACCGTAGTCAACCGGCCACTTTCCTCAACGCTATAAGACGTACCTTTCCACGATCTGGTTGAGAAAGGATGTCCGTTATTGAATTCGTACAAGGCCGAGGAGACAGACACTTTCCGGTTGTCCAAGCCAACATCGAATTCATGGAACTTCAGACTTTCCACCTCGGTATTCGATGCCACTCTTTCAACCTGTCCGCTTATAACCCACGAATCGAGTACACATTCATCCGCATCGATCAGCGCCCGTTTGAAATCCGACGATGTAGTCACGATCCTGAATTCACCACTCGCAACACAGTTTGCAGTCTCCTGCGCGCCAGATGTGCCATCAGTAAGAACAAAGGTAACGAGTTCATCTGTGGGCAATATTCCTCCTTCAGCTTCGGCTGATGAAGTCGGATATCGCAACGCAACAGCCGCATCAAACAGGATATTACGGGTGTCTGTATCGACAATCTCGAGCGCCCTCTTCAGCGTGTCCTCCCACTTGTTTTCATTCAGTGGCGAGAAACTGCCTGTCGGGGGCAAAGTATCAGTCTTGCCAGGGTCATTCTGTAGATCTGTTGACTCCCCATCACTCGCGCAAGCTGTGCAAATCAATACTGTGCCGAGAGCAATC
>CBDUIJ010000200.1:0-10598 GCA_965367215.1 uncultured Granulosicoccus sp. | reverse complement strand
GATGTCATCGAATGGATCGATGACAGCAGCAACACCATGGTGTATCGCTTCGAGCGCTATGGCAACGAGATCAAGTACGGCGCCAAACTGATCGTGCGTGAAGCGCAGATTGCGGTGTTCGTCAATGAAGGGCAGGTGGCTGATGTGCTCGGCCCCGGCACCTACGAGCTTGAAACCAAGAACCTGCCTGTTCTGACTACCTTGCAGAACTGGCATCACGGTTTCCAGAGCCCGTTCAAGGCCGAGGTGTATTTCTGCAATGCCCGGCGCTTCACCGACATGAAATGGGGAACCAAGCATCCCTTGATGCTGCGTGACAGCGAGTTCGGTGGTTTGCGTATCCGCGCATTCGGTACCTATGGTGTTCGCATTACCGATGCCCTGACATTCATCCGGGAAATCGTCGGTACCGATGGTGTCTTCACGACTGACGAAATCAGTTCGCAGTTGCGCAACCTGATCACGTCGCGATTTGCCACCATCATTGGCAGCGCCAATATTCCGGTGCTGGACATGGCCGGCAATTACGATCAGCTGGGTGAGTTTCTGACACGTCGTATCGCTCCGGAGTTCGGAGAATACGGCCTGGAGCTGACACGAATTCTGGTGGAAAACATCTCCTTGCCACCGGCTGTGTCCGAAGCGCTGGACAAGCGCACCAGCATGGGAATGACCGGCAATCTCGATCGCTACCTGCAGTACCAGACCGGTGCTGCGATGGAGGCGGGTGCCAGCAATCCTGGTGGTGGTGCTTCCGATGGCATCGGCATGGGTATCGGTCTCGCCATGGCCAATCGCATGAATGACAATCTGTCATCGTCCAGTAATGCAGCTCCACCCCCCGTACCGGGTGGTGTCACCGCGGTCTATCATCTGGCCGTTGACGGTGCGTCCCGAGGCCCGTATTCGCTCGATCTGCTGAAGCAGCAGAAGGCGAACGGCACGCTTGATGAAGAAACGCTGGTCTGGACCCAGGGGATGGATGAGTGGCAGCCTGCAGGGAGCGTTGCGGCACTTTCCGATCTGTGGGAAAGCTCGGCAGCTTCACCACCGCCCATTCCGGGAAGCTAGTAGGTCCCACGACCGAGACGCCACGGGTAGGATACCCGTGGCGATTCATGACAACCCACTCAGGTGTATCAAAGTGACCACAGACTTGCGTTTTCCTGACCTCGCTGCCCGGCTGCAAGCGGTGCAGGCATGAGTCTCGTTGACCGCTTGCAGGCTCAACTGAATGAGCGGCTTGCGAAGCAGGATGCCGACTCACCCGCTGTGGAGAGCTATCACTGGCCGGAGGAGTCATCGCCGGCGCGCGGTATCGGCGAGGCCACGACTCGCGCTCTGACGGAGAAGCGATTTCCGTGTGAGCAGTGCGGTGCCGTCTTGCAGTATGCCATTGGTACTCGCACCATGGAGTGTCAGTACTGCGGCCATAGCAATGCCATCGAGCAGAGTGCAGAACAGCTCGAAGAGCTGGACTTTCACAGCGTCTTGAAGCAGCTGCATGAATCGCCAACCATCTCGCCCGAAACCAATATCATCAGTTGCCCGAACTGCGCGGCGCAATTTGCACTCGATGCACATATACACGCTGGCGACTGTCCTTTCTGTGGCACCAGTGTGGTCACTGAAACCAGTCATTCCAGACCCTTGAAACCCAAGGGCCTGCTGCCCTTTGCCATCAGTGATGATGAGGCGCGCGAATCCTATCGCAACTGGTTGAAGCGACGCTGGTTTGCCCCCAATGCCTTGAAGAAATACGCACGCAGTGATGCTTCCCTCAACGGGGTGTACATTCCCTACTGGACCTATGACAGCGATACCGCGACGGCTTACAGCGGGCAGCGTGGTGAGGTCTATTACGTCACGCAGCGCTATACCACGACCGTCAATGGTCGTCGCGTGACACGCACCCGGCAGGTGCCCAAGATACGCTGGTATCCGGCCAGTGGTCGCACATCAAGGCATTTCGACGATGTCCTGGTCGGGGCGAGCCGGACGCTACCGCGAAAGATCACCGATTGGTTGGCGCCCTGGGATCTGGAAAACCTGGTGCCCTATACCGAGGACTATCTGGCAGGTTTCAGCAGTGAGGTCTATCAGGTGGACCTGGATGAAGGCTTCAATATTGCCCAGCAGACCATGGACAAGGTGATACGCAGTGATGTGCGGCAGGCTATCGGCGGCGATCAGCAACGGATCAATCGCATCAACACGCGGCACAGTGACACCACGTTCAAGCATGTACTGCTGCCTCTGTGGACCGCCGGCTTCCAGTTCCGCGACAAGACTTACCGCTTCGTGGTCAATGGACGCACGGGCAAGGTACAGGGTGAGCGCCCCTACAGCGCGGTCAAGATTGCACTGGCCGTTATTGCCGCCGCTGCGCTGCTGGTCGCTACGCTGTTTGTCATGCAGGGTTCTGGTGCATTCGAAGGTGCTGGTGGCGGATTTTCCAGCGGTATTGGCAGAAGTATGAACTATTGATGCCGCTGCTGGCGTTGCGCACCGGAGGGTGATTCTCGACGGTTTGCCGCAGCCATTGCCGGATTCTGCTGGCGGGCAAACGCCGGTAATCCCTTCAGGCGATTGTGCTTGAAATCGGCCAGCAGATGCGACTCGACCGTTTCCGTGTCAATGTGCAAGTTTGACACCATGTGATTGCGTAGCAATTCGAACAGTTTTGGCAGTGCAATGCGGTGCGTCTGCGCGGTGGTGCTGAACAACCAGTCACTCAGGCCCATGAATCGTTTGAAGGGGCTTTGTCCGAGGAGCAGGGGCAGGGTGGAGGGAAAACGCCCCGAGTTTCCGACCAGATCCCAGTAACGTGCAAACCGCACCATGCGCTGTACGGTATCGAAGTCGGCGTCCTTGTGCGCCAGAATGCGATACGGCGGTGTGCTCATGTAGCGCATGTCGTAGTCGGCCGTGTGCCTGGCGATAGGCGTGCCTCGCAGACGCTTGAGAATGCCTACTTGTATTTCCTGTGGCCCGAGTGAATGCAGCAGATCGAAACCTTCGCCGAAGCTCTGCAGATCTTCACCCGGCAGTCCGAAGATCAGATCGGCGTGCACATGAGCGGTGGTGTGCTCACGCAGCCACTTCATGTTGGTGCAGGTGCGTTCGTGCTGTTGACGCCGACTGATCCGCTTCTGCACCTCCGGGTTGAAGGACTGGATGCCGATTTCGAACTGCAGGGAGTTTTCGGGAAACCGAGGCAGCAGGTCCAGCAGGATCTCCGGCAAGCGATCGGGGATCAGCTCGAAATGCAGGAACAGCCCCTTGTCGATATGTTCGAGAAAGAATTCCAGAATCTGGCGACTGGTATCGGCCTTCAGGTTGAAGGTGCGATCCACGAACTTGAACTGGCGGGCGCCGCGATCGATCAGGGATTGCATCTCCTGCAGGAACGCGGGCAGGTCGAAGGCGACTGCCGTCTTGTCCAGTGAGGACAGACAGAACTCGCATTTGAACGGACAACCGCGAGAGGCTTCAACATAAAGGACGCGGTGAGCCACATCCTCGTCGCTGTAATACCCATAGGGTGATGCCAGATCACCGAGCTTGACGGGTAGAGGGGATACCAGCTGATGTGGGCGTTCGCCCCGTTCCAGTTCCCGGCACAGTTCAGCGAAGGCGGTATCGGCCGCACCGGTAATGACGTAATTGGCCAGTTTGCAGATAGGTTGCTGGTCGATTTCGTAACTCACTTCCGGACCTCCGACCACCAGCGTGATATCCGGTCGCAGAATCCGGATCAGACGCATCACTTCTGTGGTCTCCAGCACATTCCAGATGTACACGCCAAAGCCCAGAATCTTCGTCTCTGCCGTCAGCAGCAGTTCGACGATATCTTCGGGCCGCTGCTGCAGGGTGAATTCGAGCAGTCGCGTACGCGGCTGCAGCTCTTCCATGTTTGCATACAGGTATCTCAGCCCCAGTGAGGCGTGGATATAGCGGGCATTGATGGTGGCCAGAGTGATGTCTTTCATGATCGCACTGACCATACCTCATCTGTGCCATCGAGGGTGTACTGTGGCTCTCGTTGCTCGCTTCGTCGTGCGCTGGTACGACGAAGCCGATACGATCATCACAGCGCAGGTATCGAGAGAAGGCGATACGAGCCAATCCGCCGGCTGAACCTGACCGGATTTCGGTTTACACTGGATTCGTCCCCGGCAGCGCACGATCGCGGGACGCGGCTGTTGACTGCACTGTCTCCCGAGTACTCAAAATGTCCGATGTCCTGACCCCCATGAGTGATGTCTTTGCCGATGGCACGGCGATCATCAGTCGTCGCGAACTCAAGGCCTTCATGAAGCGTAGCAACCGGCCGGGTCTGATTCACCTCGCCTTGTGGATAGTACTGTTGAGCATCACCTCGACGCTGGTCTGGCTCAGCTCTGGCAATCCCTGGCTGATGGTGCCCGCCATGTTCGTGCACGGCATCGTCATGGTGCATCACTTCGCGCTTCAGCATGAATGCAGCCATTACACGGCATTTCGCTCGCGTCGCCTGTGCAGCGTGCTGGGCGCTATCTGCGGGTTCCTGCTGTTCATTCCGCCACGCTTCTTCCGTTACGAACACTGCGACCATCACACCTATACCAACCTGGAAGGTCGCGACCCCGAACTGATCCCGCTGCCGGAAAGCCGCCGACAATATCTGTGGTATCTGTCGGCTATGCCGTACTGGTATTCCCAGTTCAGTGGACTGCTGCGCCGCGCCACGGGCAATATCCTGAAAGAGGAAAAACGCTTCATCCCGAGCGTCGAGATGGCTGCCGTGATTCGGGAGTCGCGCCTGATGCTGGCGGGCTATGCCGTTGTCATCCTCCTGATGTGGTTGAGTGGTTCACTGGCGCCCGTGTTCTACTGGTGGCTGCCCATGCTGTTGGCAGAGCCGGTCATGCGTTTCGTGCGCATGACAGAGCATGTGGGTCGTCCGATGGTGGCGGATCGCCAGATCAATACACGCAGTAATCAGGTCTCCGCGCTGTGGCGGTTTCTGGCCTGGAACATGAACTACCACGCCGAACACCACTTTGCCTCATCGGTACCCTTCCACGCACTGGGTCAGCTGCACGAGCGCATAAAGGATCATGTGTACGTCGAAGAGCAGGGCTATCTGCACGCGCATCGCACCATTCTCGACAGTATGGACGCAGCGCGCCATCCGGCGACAAGCTCATGAGTGAGTGGCTGGATGTACTGGCTGTCGATGAGCTGGAGCCGGGGGATGTCACCCCAATTCAGCATGGCAAGCTGAAGCTGGCCATCTATGATGCGAAGGATGGTCTGTACGTCACGGCGGCCTTGTGCACACATGCCGGTGCGCCCTTGTGCGATGGCTATTTCGACGGGCATGTCATCGAATGCCCCTTGCATCAGGGTGGGTTCGATATTCGTGATGGTCGAGCGCTGTTCGCCCCGGTCACGCGGCCTCTGAAAACCTATCCGGTGAAGGTGGAGGCCGGCAGGGTGCTGGTGCAAGTGCCCCGGTAGCAGTGGCCTGCTTGCAGGCTTCGCTCTGTTGTTCGAACAGCCCCTACGGCGCAGGCCGGTGCGCCGCAAGGAGCTGACTACAGTTCAAATCAGCAGCCTGCGCTTCATGCAGACGGCGCTGAAAAGGCCATGACAGAGTTCACGCCTGGCCATGCTCACTCTGGCTTGCCAGTATGGAAAATCAGCGCGGCACCTGCCACGCTGACCCTGACACTTCGAGCCGAAAAAACCTACTCGGCCGGTGCAATACCAGCTGCGTTATTGGCCAGGCCTGCCAGCGCCGCACTGATCACGCTCAGGCGCGCCTCTTCGCCGCTGATGCCGTGACGTGCTGCCAGATAGCTCGGATCATTATAGGCAATTCTCACAACGCCCCCGGCATCTTCGAATACCAGCATTTTCTGTGGCAGATCGATGCCGATGCTCTGTTCGATCTGCATCAGTGGTGTGCCCGCATTGGGGTTGCCGAAGATGACCAGGCGCGTGGGGTTCAGGCTCATGTCCACGCTCTGGGCATTGGCGGCATGGTCCAGCTCACGAACCAGTAGCAGGGGTTCGGCGTTCTGGATGGAACTCACCAGTGTGCTGTAGGTGGTGTCCATATCCTGTGTGCTGGTGACGGTGATGATGCCTTCGTCGGCGGTGACGGTCGCGGCGGGAATCGGCTCAGCCTCGCTGTCATCTTCGGTATTGCCAGAGGCGGCAAACGATAGCGCATTCAATGCGCCGGCAATGGTCTGCAGAGCCGTATCGGCAGCATCATCGCCGGTAATGGCGTGACGTTGCTGGAGGTAGTCTGCCGAGTTGTAGGCTATCTGTGTTTCGCCTTCTTCGTTCTCCCAGGCCAGTATCTTCTGTGGCAGGTCGAGTCCGGCCAACTGATTGACTTGCATCAGGGGGGTGCCCAGAGCCGGGTTGCCGAAGAGCTGTACAGAGGTGGGACGCAGGGTCTCGTCGATGCCTGCTGCATTGGCCTGATGGTCGATCAGTGGCAGAGCCGTGATGGCTTCGTTATTGTCCAGAGCCGTCAACAGGGCGCCCATGGCTTCGTCGACGGGGCGGGCACTGTCAATGGACACCAGGCCGTCGACGGACATTGTCTCGCCGGTGGCGACATCTGTATCTGCATCATCGTCGCTGCTGCAGCCGCTAACGAAGGCTGTGGCCATGCTGGTACAGAGGATGGCTCCTTTGATCAGGGCACTGGACATTGAATCTACTCCGGGTGGTGGATGGGTTGCCGGCACTTAGAGCGCGCTCCGGCGACAAGTTCCCTACTTGTCTTTACCGCAATGATCAACTGCACTGTATTGCCGAGCCGAGCCGGCAGTTTGTCAGGCAGGCCGGCAGTGCCCGGTCCTACTCGCTCACATCCCGATTCACCGATTCGATATCGAAGGCAGCGCGCATCAGGGCTTGCGTATAGGGCTTTTCAGGTGCATCCAGTATCTGATGAGCCGGGCCGCTCTCCACCACCTTGCCTTCCTGCATCACGATGATGTCGTCACTCAAGGCCCTGACCACCTTCAGGTCATGGCTGATGAACAGATAGGCAAGCCCGTGTCGTTCCTGCAGATCCTGCAGCAACTGGACGATCTGCGCCTGCACCGACATATCCAGTGCCGAGGTGGGTTCGTCCAGTACCACCAGGGCTGGTTTGAGCACCATGGCGCGGGCAATGGCGATGCGCTGACGCTGGCCACCCGAGAACTCATGAGGGTAGCGATGCAGGGCAGACTGTTCCAGCCCGACTTCCTGCAGCGCTTCGCTGACTCGTTGGCGTCGTTCATCGGCGCTCAATGCCGCCTGGTGCACCTTGAGTCCTTCCTCGATGATCTGCAGTATGGACATGCGCGGGCTCAGGCTGCCGAACGGGTCCTGGAAGACGATCTGCATGGATTGTCGGAGGCTGCGCAGTTCGCTGCCGGACTTGTCGTGAATGGCCGAACCCCTGAACAGTATTTCGCCTTCACTGGCGATCAGGCGCAACAGGGCCAGACCCAGAGTGGTCTTGCCCGAGCCGGATTCGCCGACCACGCCTACCGTCCGGCCTGCACGAACGGTGACATCGATATCGATGCAGGCATCGACATGATCGACAACCCGGCCGAGCAGTCCACCCTTGATCGGAAAGCGAACACTGACCTGCCGTCCTTGCAGAATGATTTCCGTGTCGCTGCTTGTGCGTATCGGCAGTTTCCCCGGTTCTGCCGATAACAGCTGCCGGGTGTAGGGATGCTCAGGGGATGCGAACAGCGCATTCGTCGTGTTCTGTTCAACCACCTTGCCGGCCTGCATCACGTAGATCTCGTCAGCCATCTTGCGCACGATGCCCAGGTCATGCGTGATCAGCAGCAGAGACATGCCCAGACGCGACTGTAGTTCCGCCAGAAGTTCGAGAATCTGCGCCTGAATGGTCACATCCAGTGCCGTGGTGGGCTCATCGGCGATCAACAGGTCCGGCTCGTTCGCCAGTGCCATGGCGATCATGACCCGCTGTCGTTGACCACCGGAAAGCTCATGCGGATAAGCACCCAGTCGACTGGCGGCATTGCGAATGCCGACCAGATCCAGCAGTTCGAGTATGCGCGCTCTGGCGGCCGCTCCCGTCAGGCCGCGATGCAGCTTCAGCGATTCACCGACCTGACGTTCGATATTGTGCAGCGGGTTCAGGGATGTCATCGGTTCCTGAAAGATCATGCTGATCTCGTTACCGCGTACGGCACGCAGCACGCTGGGGCCGGCGCCCATCAGTTCCTGTCCGCGATAATTCACGCGCCCGGCAGGGTGGTGGGCAAAAGGGTAGGGCAGTAGTTGCAATATCGACAAGGCCGTGACCGACTTGCCTGAACCGCTTTCACCCACCAGCGCGACGGTCTGCCCCTTGTCGATGTGCAGCGAGACACCGTCTACAGCCATGACCTGATCGCTGCCCTGACCGAACGCGACCTGCAGATTCTCGATGTCCAGCAGTCGTTCAGTCATGACTCGTACTGCCTGTGAAGGTCTTGCGCGGATCCAGGGCGTCGCGCACGGCTTCGCCGATGAAGACCAGCAGGCTCAGCATGACGGCCAGCACGATGAAGGCCGTCAAGCCCAGCCAGGGTGCGTGCAGATTGTCGCGTCCCTGCTTCAGCATCTCGCCCAGCGAGGCCGAACCTGGCGGCAGGCCCAGACCGAGAAAGTCCAGTCCGGTGAGTGTGGTCACCGAACCACTGAGGATGAAGGGCAGAAACGTCACCGTTGCCACCATGGCATTGGGCAGGGTATGACGGTACATGATGGCGGTATCACCAACGCCCAGTGCCTTGGCTGCGCGAATGTACTCGAAATTGCGTGCGCGCAGAAACTCGGCTCGCACCACCCCGACCAGGGACGTCCAGCTGAACAGGGTCATCAGAACCAGCAAGGATATGAAGCCCGGCTGGATGACACTGGCCATGATGATCAACAGATACAACACCGGCAGACCCTGCCAGATTTCAATGAAGCGCTGTGCCAGCAGATCCAGCAGTCCGCCGAAGTAGCCCTGTACCGCACCGGCGGCAACACCGATGACGGTGCTGAACAGCGTCAGCAGCAGACCGAAACTCACCGACACCCGAAAGCCGTAGATGATGCGTGCCAGTACATCGCGTCCCTGGTCATCGGTACCCAGCCAGTGACGTGCATTCGGTGCACTGGGCGGACTGGTGCTCAGCTCGAAATCGATGCTCTGATACGAGAACGGAATGAGCGGCCAGTACAGCGAGCCCTTCTCCTTGATCAGGTCCGTGATATACGGATCGCTGTAATCGGCATCGAAGGCCAGATCACCGCCGAAGGTGGTTTCCGGATAGGTCTTGAAGACCGGAAAATACCAGCTGCCGTCATAGTGCACGGCGATCGGTCGGTCATTGGCAATCAGCTCGGCACCCAGAGACAGGGTGAACAGCAGCATGAAGATCCAGAAGGCCCAGTAGCCACGTCGATTACGCTTGAAGCTTTGCAGGCGCCGCTGATTGAGGGGGCTGAGTCGCATGTCAGAAATCACGGCTGTCGAAATCGATGCGAGGGTCAATCAGGTGGTACATCACGTCTCCCACCAGTTGCAGTATCAGGCCCAGCAGGGTGAAGAAGTACAGCGTGGCAAACACCACGGGATAATCCCGGTTGATGGTCGCCTCCCAGCCCAGCAGACCCAGCCCATCCAGCGAGAAGATCACTTCGATCAGGATGGAGCCGGTAAACAGGATGGAGATGAAGGCGCTGGGAAAGCCTGCAATGACGATCAACATGGCGTTGCGGAATACATGGCCATACAGCACCTGCCTTTCGTTCAGCCCCTTGGCGCGTGCCGTCTGGACATACTGCATGCCGATCTGGTCCAGAAAGGAATTCTTGGTCAACATGGTCAGGCTGGCAAAGCCGCTGATGACCATGGCCGTCACCGGCAGGGTGATGTGCCACAGGTAATCGATGATCTGCTCGAAGGTACTCATCTGCTCCCAGCCCGGGGAGGTCAGGCCGCGCAGCGGGAAGACGTCCATGTAACGCCCACCGGCAAACAGGATGATCAGCAGGATGGCAAACAGGAAGCTGGGAATGGCATACCCGATGACAATGGCACCACTGCTCCAGACATCGAATGTCGAGCCATCCCTGACGGCCTTGCGAATGCCCAGGGGAATGGAAATCAGATACACGAACAGCGTGGTCCACAGACCCAGGCTGATCGACACCGGCATCTTGTCCAGCACCAGATTGATCACGGTCTCATCACGAAAGTAGCTGCTGCCGAAGTCGAAGCGGGCGTAGTCCCAGAGCATGTTGAAAAAGCGCTCATGCATCGGCTTGTCGAATCCGAACTGTTTTTCGATTTCCTCGATGATGGCAGGGTCAAGACCCTGAGCGCCTCGATACTTGCTGGTATGACCGGACTGCAGACTGCCACCGCCCTGTGAGCTTTCCTGCAGATCACCCGCCTGGCCCGAGAAGGCGGAGGTGGCATCGGCCGCATTGCCCTGCATCTCGGCCAGCACTTGTTCGACCGGGCCGCCGGGGGCAAACTGGATGACCACGAAATTGATGATCATGATGCCCAGCAGAGTGGG
>CBDUIJ010000199.1:0-10618 GCA_965367215.1 uncultured Granulosicoccus sp. | reverse complement strand
CTGCTGCCGAGACTGCTGAAGAAGCAACCGACGCTGCTGCTGACGCGACTGACGCCGCCGCTGAGAGTGCTGAAGAAGCAACTGCCGATGCTACTGATACAGGTTCAGACGTTGCATCTGACACAGGCGATGCCGTGTCTGATGCGCTTGCCAGTGCTGGTGAGACTCTTGGCGAAGCAACAGACGCTGTCTCTGACAAAGCCTCTGCGGCGGCTTCAGCAGTTGCCGGAGCAGCTGCCACGGCGACCGAGGCTGTGTCCGATGTGGTCTCCGATGCCGTAGACGCGGTGACGGGAACTGCCGATGATGCGACTGACGCAGTTGCCGAGACTGCTGAAGAAGCCACCGACGCGGCTGCTGATGAAACTGACGCGGCTGCCGAGACTGCCGAGGAAGCCACTGACGCTGTCGCTGAGACCGCTGAAGAAGCTACCGACGCAGCTGCTGATGCGACTGACGCTGCCGCCGAGACTGCTGATGAAGCTACTGACGGAGCCGCTGAGACTGCCGACGAAGCCACTGACGCTGTCGCTGAGACCGCTGAAGAAGCGACCGACGCTGCTGCTGATGCCGCTCCTGCTCCCATGACGACTGCCGAACGTGGCTCATTCAGCCTCGCTGGTATCAGCCGAAAGCTGGGCAGTGTCTTTGGAACGGCGACAACCGTACTGGCCAATGTCGATGACGAAGAGTCTGCTCAGAAAGCCCTGCCTCGCCTGGAGAGTGCCAGCGAAACTCTGACAGAAGTTGCAGCAAGCTATGCCAATGTTCCTGAAGCGGCCAAGGTCCCATTGGGCAAGGTCATCACCAAAGGTCTGGCACGTTTGAAGCCGATGGCAGACACAACGCTGACCAAGGAAGGCGTTGGCTCGGTTCTGACTCCAGTCATTGCGCCAATGCTCGACACATTGCAAGGCCTGATCGACTGAAGGCTGTCGTGATATCAGCGTTTGCCGCCCCTCTGGGGCGGTAATCGCTGGAAAGAGATACAAAAAAAAGGCGCCTACAGGGCGCCTTTTTCATGCATGTGATTTCAGATGACTGACTGGCCTTTCCAGGAACCAGTCAGCACTGCTTCACACGAATTACCGCATACCTATCACACGTTGGCGTGTCGGCCCATTGCGTTGTCAATGGCCGTGATGATCTGATCGATATCACCTTCATTACAGATCAGCGCCGGACTGAGGCAGATCGTGTTGTTGAACCCCGTCAGGCTGCGATTCGTACGTCCGATCACGACGCCCTGCTCCATGCAATCAGCCGCTATGGCCATCAGCATCTGCTCTTCCACGGGCTCCTTCGTCTGCCGGTCCTTGACCAGCTCCATGCCACAGAACAGTCCCTTGCCGCGGACATCACCAATCACCTTGTACTTGTTCTGCAAACCACGCATTTTCTCCATGAGGTATTCCCCCATGCGAGTTGTATTTTCCAGCAGATTCTCGTCTTCGATGATGCGCATGGTTTCAAGCGCTGCAGCAGGTCCCGCGGCACACCCACCGAAAGTACTGATGTCCCGGAAATAGCTCATGGTGTCATCGCTGTCCTTGAACTGATTGAATACGTCCTCGGTAGTAACCGTGCAGGCAATGGCGGCGTAACCGCTGGCAACGCCTTTGGCCATCGTGACGATGTCGGGCTTGATGCCATAGTGCTGGTAACCGAACCACTTGCCGGTACGACCCAGACCGCAGACCACTTCATCGATATGCAGCAGGATGCCGTACTTGGTGCAGATCTCCTGAACAGTCTCCCAATATCCTTCAGGCGGGGTGATCACGCCACCACCGGCGGTAACCGGCTCCAACACGATGGAACCGACCGTGTCGGGATCTTCCTTCTGGATGATCGCCTCGATTTCACGCGCGATGCGTACACCGTATTCGGATTCATCCGGGAATTGACTGCGATATTCACAGCAATGTGGCACTTCAACGAAGCCCGGAGTAAACGGACCGTACTGATCCTTGCGCTCATTCTGCCCACATGAGGACAGCGCAGTGATGGACGTGCCATGGTAATCACGATCACGATACAGAATCTTGTGCTTCTTGCCATCGTGCTTCATGGCGGCAATCTGGCGCACCATCTTGTAGCCTTTCTCGTTGGCTTCCGTACCGGAATTGGAGAAATACACGCGACTCATCCCCGGCATTTTCGATATCAGGCGCTCCGAGTACTTGATGGCTGGCAGGTTTCCGGCAGAGCCTGCGAAGTAGCACATCTCCACCAATTGATCACGCACTGCATTGGCAATACTTTCGCGTCCATAGCCCAGGTTGACGGTCCATACAGCACCGGAAACCGCATCGAGATGTTCTTTGCCATGCTGATCCCAGATGCGCATGCCATCACCCTTGACGATGATCAGCGGGTCTTTCGACTCCAGCGGCTTGTGTGGCGTCAAGTGATGCCACACATGGGCGCGGTCCATTTCGACCAGATCCTGCATGCTGACGTTTTCAGTCGGTTTGTTCATGGATATGACTCCTGCAAAGGCCCTTGGCAACGCATGCGTGCCTACTGGCAAATGTACTCATGAAAACGGCAGCCCATCAAGGCTGTCCGCTCGTACGTGGCACCCGTTGGTTTCGAACCTTCGGAGTGATCGATTTAATGGCAAACTATGGAACAGGTGTTCCCCCGTAAACAGTGCCAGCAAAAAGACTAACGTGATACCAGATAAATCGCCATTGGGCCAGACAATCGGCTGGATTGGTCAGCAACTCAACCGCCCGGAATGTGTTCTGGCCCATGAATCCGGCCTGCTCCTGATGCCCAACTGGTCAGGCAACGGCGGTATAAGCCTGATTGACAGCTCGGGTGCTACCCGCCACCTGGCAAGTCGTCATCCATTTCCATTGCGACCGAATGGCATTGCGCTGGAAGGCGGCGGCACCGTCCTCCTGGCACACCTGGGTGACACCGATGGCGGTATCTACCGGCTGCATGCTGACGGCGAAGTCGACGCTGTTGTCACGACGGTGGAAGGACAACCCATGCCGCCGGCCAATTTCGTGGTGAAGGACAGCAGCGGACGCATCTGGATCACGGTAAGTACACGCTTGACACCCCGTGCCGCAGACTACCGTGCATCCGCCAACACCGGCTTCATTGCCGTGGCGGAACCCGGTGCGAGTGATGCGCGCATTGTCGCCGATGGTCTTGCTTACACCAATGAATGTGTCATTGACGAAGCCAGGGGGCATGTCTGGGTAAACGAGACCTTCGGCAGAAAACTGACCAGATTCGACCTGCATGACACCGGGCCCATCAGACTGGATGCCGCGCAGCTTGTCTGCCAGTTCGACGCAGGCACTTACCCGGACGGTCTTGCGCTGGATGAAGACGGTCACCTGTGGATTACCAGTATCGTCAGCAACCGCATCATTCGCGTGTCTCCTGCCGGCGAGACGCAACTCATGTTCGAAGATTCCGACGAAGCGCACCTGCTCTGGACCGAAGAGGCCTACCGCAACGATGCACTGGGTCGCGAGCATCTGGACAAGGCCTGTGGGCAGGTCATGAAAAACATCTCGAATCTGGCTTTCGGCGGACCCTCCAGACAACACATCTATGTCGGAAACCTGCTGGGGGACTCGATCCCCTGCTTTGAGACCGGCTTCACAGGTGTAGCCATGCCACACTGGAACGTCGATCTGGGAAAACTGGCCGATATCTGAACGGCTACTCCAGAGGCACACCAGCGCGAGCGGCAAAGTACACCGCTTCGGTTCGATTGCGAGCGCCAAGAGTTCGAAAGATCGCAGACAGGTGCGCCTTGACCGTATTCTGCGAGATATCCATATTGTTCGATATCGTCTTGTTGGGCTTGCCCTGCAGCAGATACGCCAGTACTTCACGTTGCCGGTCGGACAGCGAGGCCAACAGGGCCACATCCGTACGTTCGCCATTCTGACTGGCATGCAGACCGTTGATCATGGCATCCCTTGGCAGATAAACGCCGCCGGCAACAATCAGGCGGATGGCGTTGAGAAGCTCATCGTGTGTCGCAGACTTCGTGATGAAGCCCATGGCGCCGTTGTCTATGCAGCGATGAATGACATTGGGATCCTGCTCCCCTGACAGCACCACAATCGTGGTGTCAGGCGCTTCCTTGCGTAACGTGAGCAGCGAATCCACGCCCACCGCATCATTGAGTTTCAGATCCAGCAGTACCAGACCGATGTCCGACTGTTCGGCGAGCAATTCACGAGCGCTGTGCAGATCTTCGGACTCGACCACATCCGGCGTAGGTGACAAGCTTTGCAGCAAGTGCACCATACCGCTCCGGAAGAGCGTGTGGTCGTCCACTATCAAGATCTTCATCTCATGCACACCTCGCCGTCACGACAACAGTATCGCTAGTCACCGGCTGATAATTTCAAAAGTCAAGTGTGTCTCGATTACGGTCACGTTGTCAAACCGGACTACGCCAGGTGACTGAACTGCTCTACAATGGCAGACTGCTTCACTTACCTCAAGACTTCCTGCCTTGTCCAGATTGCCTCCATTGACCAAACGCCTGCAGCGCCAATGCGCCAGGGCGGTAACCGACTTCAACCTCATCGAGGCGGACGATCGAATCATGGTGTGCCTGTCCGGTGGCAAGGACAGTTATGCCATGCTGGACCTGCTGCGACACCTGCAACGTGTGGCACCCGTGAACTTCTCACTGATTGCGGTCAATCTGGATCAGAAACAACCCGGCTTTCCCGAGCACATACTGCCTGCCTACCTGGAGTCCCTGGGGGTAGAGTATCGAATCATCGAAGAAGACACCTACAGCATCGTCAAGGACAAGGTACCCGAAGGCAAGACCACCTGCGGGCTCTGCTCCCGACTTCGTCGCGGCATTCTGTACCGTGTAGCCGACGAACTGGGCGCCACCAAGATTGCTCTGGGACACCATGCCGATGACTTGCTGGAGACTCTGCTGCTGAACCTGTTTCACGGGGGCGCCATCAAGACCATGCCGCCCAAGCTGCATGCGGACAACGGCAACAATATCGTCATTCGCCCATTGGCTTACTGTCGTGAGAAAGATCTTGAAGCCTTCAGCAATCTGCAGGAATATCCGATCATTCCCTGCAATCTCTGCGGGTCCCAACCCAATATGCAGCGCCAGAACATGAAGCAGATGCTGGCAGGCTGGGAAGCTGAAAACCCGGAACGAATCGCCTCCATGCTGACGGCGCTGGGCAATGTCACCCCTTCACACCTGCTGGACAAATCACTCTACGACTTTGACAGCAACGAACGTGTGTTGAGTTATCCCCTGCTGACTACCACGGAATTTCCTCTCCGTCGTATGCAATGAATCGACCGCTTGGCTGATCGTGCAGGCGCTCGATCTGTTCGATCAGCAAGCGTGCTGTCTTCGCCGCCGGAAACAACTTGCCCTCGGGTACATTGCGCTGAAACGGCTGAGACAAGGCGGTATCGGTCGTGCCGGGATGCAAGGCCACCACGCGAATATTCCTGGCCGTACGCGCCCATTCTATGGAAAGGCATTTCAGGGACATGTTCAGCGCAGCCTTTGAGCTTCGGTAGCTGTACCAGCCTCCCAGCCCATTGTCGCTGATACTGCCAACCCTGGCAGAGATCGTCGCGAATACCGCCGCCGGAGAGCGGCGCAAGGCCGGCAGAGCATGCTTGCCCAGCAGCAGAGTGGGCAGACAATTGACTTGCATGCTTCGCATGAAGTGCTCGGGATCAAGATTGCGGATGGACTTTTCGGGCTGATGAACATCATCGTGCAGCATGCCCACACAGTTGATCAGCCAGTCGACTGATCCCAGCCCCTCTACCCAGGATTGCACGGCCGGCTCATCTGTTGCATCGAGCACGGTCCATTGAAGTTTGCCTGCTGCATCATCCACATGCCGAGCGGGGTCTTTGTCGGGTTCGATGGGGCGGCGACAGCTGGCGTGAATCAGCCCGATATCGTCACGCTCGATCAGCTGCTCGATCAGCGCCTGGCCGATACCGCTACTGCCGCCCAGGATGGCTACGGACTTCAGCATCCTAGCCAGTCGTCGGCCAACAGCCGCCCATCACACATCACTTCAGACTGCCAAAAGCCTTGGTGAAACCACTCAGGGATATCGTGGCAATGACTTCGCCCTGATTGATCGCAATCACCGATATCTGCGCTTTGCTGCCACGCTTGAGCCGGGCAACCAGCTCTCCGTCAATGGGCTCTCGCACCAGGCAGCCTTGTTCGGTACACACCTGGAACGGCGCCGATTCCTGCGGGCCGTCATCGATTTTCAATGACAGTCCTTCAGGGAGAACCACACCCAGAGGTGTTATGACGTCCAATACGGCGATGGCCGTGCGCTCACCGACTTCCAGCGGCTCGTCCAGCTGACGAATCACCATCTCGAGTACCGGCGTACCTTCACTGTCGTTACCGATCTGAACCATGGCGCACTGCTTGCCACCGGCATCGCAGGCAACATCCCAATCACCGTGACGCACGGCATTTCCGGAAACATTGGGGGACGCCGCCGAGCGTGGACGCTGCGGTGGTGGTGCTTCCCTGTCAGCTTGCGGGGCCGCTCCAAGATCCAGCTTCGGTGCAGATTCCTCCGTCGTCCCGAGCTTGAGTCCGCTTGACTGCGCCCAGACCGAACTGACGGACAGGATGAGGGTCAGCGCTGCTGCCATCAGCAGTGTGGCCAATCGTTCAATCACGTTGATTCCCTGTAGATTCGTTGATTTGAAGAGTTCAATCCGACAAGTGTAGGTATGGATGCGCCCTGCCGCAAGATGTAACAACATGACAAGCCGGACCGATGCCCATGAAGCACAGCATTGAAACCCGAAGCAGGTCCTCGAACCCGTGCACATCGTTGGCAGAAAAGCCATCGCCCCGTAAACTACCGACACCCGAGTTGACGCCACTACGCGCCAACCAGTCGAACTAATGGAATGACCGCTTGCATGATACGTATCGAATCGGACCACTGGCGCCTCTGGTGTAATCCTGACATGGGTGTGCAATGGCTGGCAGCCGAGGTACAGCGAGGCCAGCAGTGGCATGCCGTGGTACCGGATTGTCGCGAGACAGTGCCGCCAGAGTCGCTGGTGATGGGTCTGCCAGCAGGCCAGTCCGCGGACGCACCATTACCGGCGGCCAGCTTCCACATGCTGCCATACAGCAATCGCATCCGCGATGGCCGCTTCCGCTTCGAGCAAGAGACCATCCAACTGGAGGATGGTGACAAGCATGCCATTCACGGAGCATTGCGCAAGCTCCCGTGGCGAGTCCTGTCCAGCGATTCCAGTTCAGTGCAATGCGCTATCAGCTCGTCGGACCACCCGAGCTTGAACTGGCCGTGGGCCTTCGACGCACAAATCACCCACGCGATTGATGGCGACGCGCTCTCCAGCACTCTGTCGATGACCAATCGGGATTCTCGCAACATGCCTGCAGGCTTCGGCTGGCATCCCTACTTCGTGCGCCATGTCGACGGGGCAACACCGGTTCTGACACTACCGGTAAAGGCGGTGTTTCCGGATGAGAACGGGGACTGCCTGCCCGATGGCCCAGCCACAGAGCTGCCATCAGCTCTCGATTTCCGGAGCCCGCGTGCGCTGGACTCCGACCAGCGGATTGATTGCTGCCTGGCAGGGCTGGACGGCAGCTGCGTCATCGACTGGCAGGAAGCCGGTATCCGTCTCAACATGACGGCCAGTGACATCTGCCGCTATCTCATTCTGTACAACCCCGACATGCCTCACTTTGCCGTCGAACCGGTTACCAATGCCAATGATGCATTCAACCTGGCGTCTCAGGGTATTGAATCCGGCATGCAGGTACTCGGCCCCGGGGAGTCGCTCGAGGCGACCATGGTGCTGAAACTGGAGACCGATTGAGGCCGAGATCTTGCCCATCACCCGGGGAAACAATCCCGTTCGGCTGTAAACGGCTCTTGCGATGTCGCAAGAGCCGCAGGACCCGCTTGGGCTGGCCTTCAGGGTTGCTGTCGAGAAGGGCGTAGTGTCACGCCCATGGGACCCCGAAGCATATCGGTTGTGAGCGTCTGGCCGTCTCGCTCGAATACCAGCTGCACGCTTTCTCCGCGTGAGCCCGAACGCGTGGCCTCTTGCAGATCCTGAATACCGAAAGTACGCTCACCAGCATAGCTGATGATGAAATCGCCCGCCTGCAAGCCGGCTTGTGAAGCTGCCGAGCCCGTGATGACCGAATCGATGGCAATGCGATTGAAGTTACCGGCCTCATACAGATACTGGTCATAGAGACTGTCACCCAGTTCTGCCCGCAGATCGGGACGGCTCTTCTCCAGCTCCTCGAGACTCTCACTCAGCTGATCGCTGTCTTCCCAACCCTCACGCGCCGCCTGATCGAACAGCTCCAGCCTTGACAGTTGAAACTGATCATTACGGTTCTGCAGATCCCGCGCAGTCTGCTCGTCCAGGCCTGCTGCAAGCAAGCCTTCAAACTGTCTTTCAGAAGGGTCCGAACGAAAGCCGGCACGGCCTGATCCGTCCTCTGTCGACATCTCCTGCACATGTGCAGATATATCTTCGCTCATTGCAAGCTCGGACGAGTCACTCTGTTCGTCCATGTCCGACACGCGCCTTTCCAACTCGGTCAGCTGCCGATTGAGTGTCAACAAGGTCGCCGACAACTGTGCCCGTTCCTCGGTAGCGGCTTCCAGTGCCACCTGCAGTTCAAGCATGTCGGCGGCGGTTGCAGCCCCGTCCTGGACGGTGCCGGCACTCCCGTTCACGGTTGACGGTGGCCTTGAGCCTGCTGCTGCATCAGGCAGACCGGATTCTGCAGTAGCTGAACTCGGGGGTATCCCTTCTCGCAGTCCCGGACCATGGGTTAACATCAGTATCGCGATGCAGCTCAATGCGCCCGCAACAATCGATATCACCACGTTCGGCAACAAATTTCCTGCTTGACGCTCTTTCATGCTGACTTTTGCTCTCCACATTGAAACAGGAACAGCTGGTCAAGCCAGCCCTTGTCGTGACAGATACGTATTCCACCAGTCAGAGTGATCAATTGTAATGAATAACGGACAACTGCCACCTGCCAGATTGCCGATAGACGTCTATGCGCATCGTGGCAGCACGGTACTTGCGCCCGAGAACACGCTGCCGGCTTTCGAGCTTGCATTGAGTCATGGAGCGGATGTTCTTGAAATCGATGTTCGTCTGAGTCGTGACGGTCACGTGATCGTCACCCATGATGCCCGGGTAGATCGCACCTGCAATGAAGCCGGTACAGTGGCCGACATGACACTGGGACAGCTCAAACGACTGGATGCCGGCTATCACTTCAAGGATCTGCAGGGCAGAGCCAGCCGCGGTGAAGGTGTCTGTCTGATGACACTCGATGAGTTGTTCGAACGCTTTCCCGATACCCGGATCAATGTGGATATCAAGGACAACTCTCCCGAGGCCGCCCTGGCAGTTGCCCAGAGCATCGAACGCTCCGGCGCCAGTGCCCGAGTGAACGTTGGCAGCTTTCACGCACCGGCGCTTCAGCACTTCCGGCAGCACGCTCCCGAGGTGACAACGGCAGCCAGTCAGCAGGAGGTGGCACAGTTGTATTTTTTCGGCAGGCGACAGGCACATCCCCTCGCCTATGAATACCTGCAGATTCCCACCAGCTATTTTGGTATACCACTGGCAGCTCCCCGCTTCATGCAGCGAGCACGTCAGCGCAATATCAATCTCGTCTACTGGACCATCAACGACACCGCCACAATGACGCGACTGGTTGAACGAGGCGCTCATGGCATTGTCACTGACCGGGTAGATCTTGCCTGCAAGCTTCTGGGAAAGTCAGGATCCGATCGATCGACTTGATGCGCTCTTGCCGCGCGACCTGCCATTGGCGTCCCTTGCATGGCATGGAATTCAGCATGCAGTTCAATCCAGGGTTCCAGCCTTCGCCTCAGGCAGCTTCCTGATCGTCGCAACCCAGACTGGCTGCAAACAGGTCCAGTAATGCACGCTCGGCCCTGGCCACATAACCGTCATGCTGAACGATCTCGAGACAGTGTTGTACGAAGGCCTGCCGGATGGGTTTCGGCTGCACATACAGTGTCTGGAACGCAGCTTCAAGCTCATTGATGATGCCGCCTTCGCGCGCTGTTCGGCGCGGGTAGCGTGTCTGTGTATAGCATTTGAGAACACGCTCGAATTCAGCATCGAGCACTGCCGGTGATGCGCCCGAGGTCTCCACCATGAGCGATAGCAACAGGGCGAACTCGCTGCCCATGGCATCAAACGACTTGACCCGTCGTGCATCAGCCAGTGGCGCGTGCTCACCAGCGATGGTCTCCAGCACGGGAAAATCCACTTCCAGCTTGCGCCGGATCAGCTGCAAGGTGGCGTAGTTCATCAAGGTGCACTCACCGGTGTCATTCAACACGGTTTCCAGCTTCAACAGGATTCTCTGACGATTGACACTCTTGACCTTGCGCACAAGAACAGAGGAGATATGCTCTACCAGTCCGACTTGGTCATTGCGCAATTCATCCGGTATCAACTCGGTGACGCCCTTGACCTTCAGCATGAACTGCTCATTGAATGCCTTCGTCAGGGCATCGAAATAGGTCTGTCGCCG
>CBDUIJ010000198.1:0-10622 GCA_965367215.1 uncultured Granulosicoccus sp. | reverse complement strand
TGGTTGTCAGTATCAACAGCGATGCGACACTGCAACTGCAAGGGGTGGACGGTGTCCAGGTTCTGTCGGCTCCTACCGAGCGTGTTGCCTACCTGGGCATGAACCTCGACAAACCACCGTTCAATGATCCGGACATGCGCAAGGCTGCCAGTCTTGCCATTGATATCGAAGGCATTACACAGGGTTTGCTGGGTGCCGGTGAAATCCCCATGGCGCAGCTGGCCAGTCCTGCTCACTTCGGTTATGCCGAGGGTATCGAACCTTTCGTGTATGACCCGGAAGCGGCGAAGGAGCTGACGGCTGCCAAGGCTGATCTGGCTGCCACACCGGTCACCTTTGCCACGGCGCCCGTGTTCGATCAGCGTGTCGTTCAGGCTCTGCAGCAGATGTTGAATGACGTCGGTTTCAACGTGTCCATCTCGGTCACTGACATGCCAACCTACCTGAACATCGTTCGCTCCGAACCGGCAGACAACGCCGAGCTCAGCTTTGGTCGTTGGTCCTGCGCCTGTCAGGATGCCGATGGCATCACCTACCCCTTGCTGCATTCCGACAGTCTGTGGTCACGTGTGAACGTGCCGGAACTGGATGTACTGCTTGATAGTGCAAGAGTGTCTCTGGATGAGAGTGTGCGAGAGGAAGCCTATCGCAAGGTGCACGAGCTGAATCGTGAGCAGGTCCTTGTACTGCCCTTGTATCAGGCAGCGGTTCTGTACGGTGCGTCTTCGAAGTTGTCCTTCGTGCCGACTGCCAACGAAAGCATGTTCCTCAACCGCATGACCTGGTCTGACTGATCATGTTCCGCTTCCTTCTGCATCGCGGTGGACAGGCACTGGTCGCAGCATTCGGTGTGGTGACGCTGGTGTTCTTCATCCAGCGTCTGGCCGGTGATCCGACCGCTCTGTTATTGCCCGAAACCGCGACGCAGGCGGATATTGATGCAATGCGAACAAGCCTGGGGCTCGATCGGGCCCTGTGGGTGCAATACCTGGATTTTCTGAGTGATGTGGTTCGCATGGATCTGGGGCAGTCATTCGTACAGAATGCCCCGGTTCTGGAGATCATCCTCAGTCGCTTGCCGCAAACCCTGCAACTGGCGGCCGGGGCACTGGTCGTGGCCCTGGCCATCGGCATGCCTTTGGGGCTGTTGATGGCGCTGACGCGTGGCCGTCTCGTATCGCGCTGGATCATGGGTGTGGTACTGGCTTGCCAGTCCATGCCGACATTCTGGAGCGGCATCATGATGATTCTGGTGTTCGGTGTGTGGCTGAAATGGTTGCCGTCCTCGGGTACCGGAACACTGGCACATCTGGTCATGCCCTCGATTGCACTGGGGCTTCTATCGCTGGCGACCTATGCACGAATCGTTCGCTCGGCGGTCATTGATGAACTGGGCAAGGATTATGTGCGCTCGGCGCGTGCTCGAGGTGTGGGTACCGGGAGACTGGTCAAGCATCACCTGCTGCGTAATTCCCTGATCCCGGTCATCTCCATCACCGCGCTCGAGCTCTCTCAGCTGTTGGCGGGTGCCGTCATCGTGGAGACGGTGTTTGCCTGGCCCGGACTGGGATTGCTGACCGTGCAGAGTATTGCCTCACGCGATTTTCTGGTGGTACAGGCCGTCGTGCTGATCGGTGCATTCGTCACCATCGGTGCCAACCTGGCCGCTGACATTCTGTACTCCGTGGTCGATCCACGTGTGCGCCTGACGGAGTCCTCGTGATCATGGCGCGTTCCATGATGTCCCTTGTTCGCACCAGTCTGTCCTGGTGGCCGGCCCTGTTGCTGACAACGCTGGTGCTGCTCGCGGTATTTGCACCCTGGATCGTACCGGTTGATCCGGATCGGCAGAACCTGCTGGGGCGCTTGAAGCCACCGGGGTTCGAGGCGCGTGGGCATGTCTTCTGGCTGGGCTCCGATGAACTGGGCCGGGATGTACTGAGTCGCCTGATCTATGGTGCGCGGGTCTCTATCTCGGTGGCTTTCCTGTCGGTGGCGCTCTCGGGTGTCGTGGGGGTGACCGTCGGCATGCTGGCAGGCTATCTGCGCGGGACGGTGGAAACCGTGTTGATGCGTCTGGTGGATATCTTTCTCTCCATCCCGGCCATTCTGCTGGCCATCATCACCGTGGCGGTGCTGGGGCCGGGCTTCATCAATGTCATTCTGGTGCTGGCACTGACCCGCTGGCCGCGTTATGCACGAGTGGCCTATGGACAGACACTGGCACTGGCCGATCGACCGTTTGTCACCCTGGCAAGAGCGATGGGTGCATCCACGCCGCGCGTGCTGTTCACACACATATTGCCGAACATTGCCGGGCCCTTGCTGGTAGTCGCCACGCTCGAATTCGGTTTGATGGTGCTGTTCGAAGCCGGCCTGTCCTTTCTGGGCCTGGGTGTACAGCCTCCCACCGCCAGCTGGGGATCCATGCTCTCGACCGGACGTAGCTATGTTGCGTCAGCCTGGTGGATAGCAACGTTTCCCGGGCTTGCATTGTTTTTACTGGTGTTGTCGGCAAACCTCATTGGCGATCGCCTGAGTGATCAGATAGGAAAAGGTAGATAGATGAATTTTGAATCGGAATTTCAGGGCAAGCGCGTTGTCATCACCGGTGCTGCCGGCATCATGGGCCAGTCGCTGGCGAAGGCCTTTGCTGACGCCGGTGCCGAGCTGTGCCTGACGGACAGAACGACCGAGGGTCTGCCGGGTTTCGCGGTGGCAGCCGACCTGACTAGCGACGAGGGGCTCGACACCCTGCTCGATGAGGTGAAACAGCGCTGGGGTGCACCCGATGTGGTCATCAACAATGCGGCACTTTACCCATCTTCGTTTCTGCTGGATATGGACGTGGCTGACTGGGATCGCATCATGTCCGTCAATGTGCGTGCGCCATTCGTCCTGATGCGAGGCTTCTGTCTGCAGATGATCGAGGCGGGTGTGAAGGGCAACTTCGTCAACATCTCCTCCGGTGCGGCGCGCAAGATGCGGCGCACGGCGGTCACCTACTGCATGTCCAAGACAGCGCTGGATCGCATGACCAAGGGCTTTGCCCTGGAAGTTGCCGAGTTCGGCATTCGCGTCAATGCACTGGAGCCGGGTTTTGCGGCAGGTAGTGCGGTGTCGTCCCTGTCGCAGGAACATATCGATCGGGTCATGGCGGCGATTCCGCTGGGTTGTGAAACGGCACCAGAGGACGTTGGACAATCGGCCCTGTTTCTCGCATCTTCTGCGGCCAAGAACATCACGGGAACCTCGCTGGCAGTCGATGGAGGCAACTCTGCCGGCACCATGGATGTCTATCAGGCCAAGAAGCACCCGCTGTGATCTGGAATCGCACAGCGTACGCATGGCCTGAGGGAAAACGTTCGGCTGCCTGTTTTTCGGTCGATGTCGATGCCAACGCTCCGTGGTACTGGCAGCATCGGACAAACCTGCCGGAGACGCTGGCGGCTCGCGAGCATCGTCAGTACGGTATGCGAGCCGGTCTGACCCGGATGGTTGCCATGCTGGACAGGCTTGGCATTCAGGGCAGTTTTTTCGTACCAGGTGTTGTCGCCGAAGACAATCCGGAGCTGTTGCCGGGGTTGCTGGAGCGTGGGCACGAGATTGCACTGCATGGCTATTTTCATGAGCTGGTATCGGACATCAACGATGAACAGTTCTCCGAGGCACTGGAATCGTCCATCGAGCTCTTCGTGGCGCAGACTGGTCTGAAGCCGCAGGGTTTTCGCTCTCCTGCCTGGGAGATGACTCCGCATATGCTGAGTGAGCTGGCACGCCATGATCTGTGGGACAGCTCCCTGATGGGGGAGGATGTGCCGTACAGCATTGCCGGGGTGACCGAGGTCCCGGTGCGCTGGGATAACGACGATGCCATCTTCTTCAAGTTTCTCGGGGCTGGTGACAAATCACCACGACCGGATGCCGAAGTGGAGCTGCAATGGGCCAACGATGCGGCGGCCCAGACTCGTGACGGTGGACTGTTCATGCTGACTGTGCATGACTGGATATCCGGTCGTGCTGCCCGGGTCGAGATGCTGGAGAGAATCCTGCGCAAGCTGATCGAAGATGATTCGGTCTGGTGCACAAGCTGTGGACAGATTGCGACACACCACAAGACATTGAGCAACGCTCTGGACGTGACGCTCGACATGCTCACACCGATCAACGACAGGAAGACACACAATGGATAATGCGGCGAGCCCGGCACGTCAAGGCAGCTCGTCTGCCTCTCGCTCGGGTCAGGCCTGGGCGGTGACCAAGCCCCAGGTGGAGAGCGCAGGCGGTATCGTTGCTGCTCAGAATGAGGAGGCTGCCAAGGTGGGCGCCACCATTCTGGAGAACGGCGGCAATGCCATGGACGCGGCGGTGGCTACGGCGCTGGCACTGTCAGTGCTGGAGCCCTGGTTGAGTGGGCTTGGCGGCGGTGGGTTTCTGCTGCATGCGGATACCAGTGGCGTGGTCGAGGCGCTGGACTTCAATCTGCGTGCCCCGGAAAAGGCGGATATTGCCGACTATCCGCTGGTGGGCGGCGCTGGCGGTGACTGGTTCAACTGGCCTTCCGTGCAAGAGAACCGCAATCTGATCGGCCCCATGTCAGTCTGTGTGCCCGGTGCCGTGGCAGGCCTGGCCGAGGCGCTGCAGCGCCACGGTACGCTGTCCTGGGCTGATGCCCTGGCGCCTGCCATTGCGTTGGCAGAAAGAGGCATGCGCATCGACTGGTTTGCCGAGCTGGCACTGGCCATCGATACACCGGGCTTGTCGAGTCAGACGGCGGCAAAGAGCCTGTTTCTGGACGCGTCACGACGCGTAGCCGACCCGGAAGACCCCAGTTGTCGCCTGCTGCCGATGCCGGCCAAGGCGGCAATGTTGCGGCGCCTGGCCGAACACGGTCCTCGAGACTTCTACGAAGGCCAGGTTGCACAAACCCTGCTGCAGAATCTCAACGAGATCGGTTCGAAAATGACGGCTCGTGATCTGTCCGAGTATCGTCCTGTCTGGCAGGATGCGGCACAGAGTGTTTATCGGGACAGGTTGGTACACACCATACCGGGTCTCTCTGGCGGACCCAGTCTGGTGCAGGCCCTTGCCGAACTGAGCGAACAGGATCTGGCTGCTGCCAGCAGTGCCGAGGCCGCAGCAGCCTATGCCAAGGCCATACGACAAGCCTATGAATCGCGTTTGCGGGAAATGGGACATGCCGCATCCGGCGGTGATTGCACCAGTCATCTGTCGGTCATCGATGGGCAGGGCAATATGGTCTCGCTGACCAATACCCTGTTGTCCCGATTTGGCTCCAAGGTCGTCGCACCGGATCTGGAGCTACTACTCAACAACGGCATGATGTGGTTCGACCCTCGACCGGGTCAGCCCAATTCCATTTGCGGTGGTGTGAAGCCATTGGCCAATATGTCACCGGTGATCACGACGCGTGATGGCAAGCCCGATATCGCCATTGGCGCCGCCGGTGGACGACAGATATTTCCAGCCATACTGCAACTGCTGTCCTGCGTGATTGACCGGGACATGTCACCTGAGGACGCGGTGCATGCGCCGCGTATCGATGCGAGCACACCCACGATACTGGTCAATCGTCTGGCCACGGCGGATACGGCGACGGCCATATCCGGCATGTATCCGGTGCAGATTACCGAAGACTCCCTGCACCCGGTGCAGTTCGCCATCCCATCCATGGTTCAGGCCGGCAGGGAGGGCGCACCCAATGTCGGTGCGGTTCATCCGAACAGCCCCTGGGCTGCGGCGGTAGCAGCGAAATGAGCCTGCTCGCCATCGATGATCTGGCCATCGGTGCTGGTGATCTGTCACTGGTCGATGGGGTCTCGCTCAGCGTCGAGCCGGGTGAAGTGGTGGCGCTGGTAGGTGAAAGTGGTTCGGGCAAATCGCTGACAGCGTTGTCGATCATGGGCTTGCTGGCTGATGGCCTGCAACGACAGCGCGGCAGTATTCTTTTCGATGGTGTCGATCTGACACAGCTCGATGATGAGCAGCTGCGTGCCTTGCGCGGATCGGAGCTCGCCATGATCTTTCAGGAGCCGGTATCGTCACTGAACCCGCTGGCGCCGGTCGGAGATCAAGTGGCTGAAAGTCTGATCGTGCACGGACGGGCGTCAGTGGAGGAGGCCAGCCGGCAGGCCGTCGATATGCTCAGGCGAGTCGGCATTCCGGAGCCTGAACGCCGAGCGAGGCAATTGCCGACAGAGCTCTCGGGCGGGATGTGTCAGCGCGTGATGATTGCCGCGGCGTTGATCTCCCGTCCTCGATTATTGATAGCCGATGAGCCGACCACGGCGCTGGATGTGACCATTCAGGCGCAGATACTGGCGCTGATGTCCGAGTTGGCCGAGGAGGCCAATACGGCGATCCTGCTGATTACGCATGACATGGGGGTGGTGGCCGAACTGGCTGACAAGGTCTGTGTCATGTACGGCGGACGTGTCGTCGAACAAGGACCGGTGGAGGCGCTGTTCGCCACGCCACGCCATCCTTACACCAGCATGTTGCTCAAGACCATTCCGCGTCTGGACGAAGAACCGAAGCAGGAACTGTTTGCCATCAAGGGCAATGTGCCCAGTCCTCATGACTGGCCGGCAGGTTGTCGTTTCAGAACGCGCTGCGATCGGGCCACGGAGCAGTGTGCCGAGCGTCCTGCCATGATCGGCCAGGTGCATCGAGTCGCCTGTCACCATGCGCTGGGAGGTGAGCTATGAGCCGCTTGTTGCAGATCAGTGACCTGAAAGTGCACTTCCCGGTTCGTACCGGACGATTCGGTGGCAGCCAGTCCGTGGTCAAGGCCGTTGATGGAGTCTCGATCAGTATCGATGAAAACGAGACTGTCGCCATTGTCGGTGAATCCGGCTGCGGCAAGTCGACACTGGGCAATGCGGTTCTGGGCCTGGCGCCAGTGAGCTCGGGTCGTATCGAATTTCAGGGGCAGGATCTGGCGTCGATGGATGCCGCTGGCAGGCGTCAGGTCTGGCGCGATCTGCAGGTCGTCTTTCAGGATCCGGTATCGGCCCTGAATCCACGGCGCACGATTGCCGAATCCATTGCCGAGCCGTTGCAGATTCATGGCCAGGAGCGCGCGCAGATCAGGGCTCGTGTCGATGAACTGATGGGGCTGGTCGGTCTCAACCCGGATCAGCGAGATCGCAGGCCCGGTGCCTTGTCTGGTGGTCAGCGGCAGCGCGTGGTAATTGCCCGGGCGCTGGCACTGTCACCGAAACTGATCATCTGCGATGAGCCGGTCAGTGCGCTGGATGTCTCCATTCAGAGTCAGATCCTGAATCTGCTGATGCGATTGCAGCGTGAACTGGGCTTGAGCTATCTGTTCATTGCCCACGACCTGAGTGTCGTTCGACATATTGCCGATCGTGTGGCGGTCATGTATCTGGGTATGGTGGTGGAAGAGGGGCCTGCTGCCACCGTGTTTGCCAATCCGGTGCATCCGTATACGGAGGCCTTGCTGTCGGCGATTCCCCTGCCTGACCCGACCCTGCGTCACAGTCGCAAGAGAATCGTTCTGGAGGGAGATCTGCCCAGTCCGATGAATCCACCGGCCGGTTGTCCTTTTGTCACACGCTGCCCGATTGCGGAGCCAGCCTGTGGGGATGCACGACCGCCGCTGGAGGAAATCTCACCGATGCATTTCGTGCGGTGCCGGGTGCGTGCTCCTTCGAGTACGCCTTCGGATGTATCTGCGGCCGTAATGAGTTAGAGCTTGTCGCTAATGATTGTTGTCGGTTCGCGATGATCAGCGAACCGACAATACAGCTGGAGATGATCCTGCTGCCTGCCCGCGATGACTTGCGGGCAGGTTCTGATCAACTGCTGCGAGGCTTGCCCTTGCTCTTGCGATCCCGGTGACGCTCTTTCTTGCGCACTTCACCCTTGCCATCGCTCGTGGGGCCGCTCTTGCGTTCGCTGAGGTCGTTGGAGGCCGAGGCTCTCTTCGGTGGCTTGTGACCGCCGCCCAGTTCGCGCTTCTTGTGGTCGCCGGATTTGGCCGGTTTCGATTTGCGACTCTCCGATGCTGCGCCTTCGGTTCCATCGGATACCTTGGACATGTTCAGCTGGCGTTCGCAGACCCAGACACGCTTGAGATCCTTGAGCAGGAACTTGGGCATGCCCGAGGGCAGTTCGACGGTGCTGTGGGTTTCACCGATCTTGATACGACCGATGAAGGCGGCATCGAGACCTGCCTCGTTGGCAATGGCGCCAACCAGATTCTCTGCCTGCACGCCGTGCGTGGAGCCGACTTCGACACGGAAGTTCTCCATTTCCATGGCAGCTTCATCGGCAGCGCGGCGACGATCGGCGCGTGACTCGGAAGGCACTTGCTTCTCGACGGCAGGAGCGACTTGGCTGTCGGCTGCGACGTTTACTGCCTGAGGCGCATCCGGCTGGCGGCGAACGGCTTGCTCTCGGGCGTCGGCAGGATGAGGCCTGCCGCGTGAACGGTCTTCGTCACTGTGTACGCTCTTGGCACGGGCTGCCGGTGGCTCTGCCTGGATGCCGGCTCGGCGATCAACCTTTTCCTTGCGCTGCTTGCGCTCGCCATGAGCACTTTTTTCGCTGATGATCAACGGCTGTTCGCCCAGGAACATACGGGCAAGGGCTGCTGCCACACGCTCGGGTGGTACATCGTGATCGCGTGAAAAATCCTCGATCAGACGTTGCAGATAGCCCAGCTCGCCGGTGGCCAGGTTATCGCTGATGTTCTGCTTGAACTCGGCGATACGCTTGTTGTTGACCATTTCCACGGTCGGCAGTTGCAGGGGTTCGATCTTCTGTCGGGTAGCCCGTTCGATCGCGCCCAGCATGCGACGTTCGCGCTGGGTGACGAACAGGATGGCGTCGCCGGTTCGGCCGGCGCGTCCGGTTCGACCGATACGATGCACATAGGCCTCGGTATCGTTTGGAATGTCGTAATTGATCACGTGACTGATGCGCTTGACGTCGAGTCCGCGTGCCACGACATCGGTAGCCACCAGAATATCCAGCTGGCCACGCTTGAGCTTGTCGACCATCTGCTCACGCTGCTTCTGCGGCATGTCGCCATTCATGGCCGAGGCGGCAAACCCGCGGGCACTCAGCTTTTCAGCCAGTTCCAGGGTGGCAGTACGTGTACGCACGAAGACCAGCATGGCGTCGAAGGTTTCGGCTTCGAGTATGCGTGTCAGGGCGTCGAGTTTGTGCAGACCACTGACCAGCCAGAAGCGCTGACGAATTGTCGCGGCAGTGGTGGTCTTGCCTTCGATGGTGACTTCCACCGGATCGGTCAGGTGCTTGCTGGCGATGCGCCGGATGACCGATGGCATGGTGGCCGAGAACAGGGCCATCTGACGATTCGACGGTGTCTGCTCGAGGATCCATTCGACATCGTCGATGAATCCCATGCGCAGCATCTCGTCCGCTTCGTCGAGTACCAGAGTCTTCAGGTGATCGAGTTTAAGGGTGCCACGACGCATGTGGTCCATGATGCGTCCCGGTGTGCCGACCACGATATTCACGCCGCGTGAAAGCTGGCGAATCTGGCCGGTGTAATCCTGTCCGCCGTATATGGGCAGGACTCGCACGTTTTTCATGTGAGTTGCGTATTTGGCAAACGCTTCGGCTACCTGAATGGCAAGCTCGCGCGTGGGTGCCAGCACCAGTGCCTGCACGCCGCGGGCGTTCAGGTCGAGTCGTGCCAATATGGGCAGCGCAAAGGCCGCCGTCTTGCCGGTACCTGTGGGCGCGTGCCCGAGCAGGTCGCGACCTTCCACCAGAGGCGGAATGGTTCGGGATTGAATGGGAGTGGGAGTTTCGTATCCCACGGCCAGGACAGCCTGCAGCACGGCGGCGGGCAAATCGAGGTCTGAAAAGTTCTGTACAGTATTGGTATCTTGCATTGCGGGAGCTTAACGCGTTATGGAGCCTAGCGGTGACCACACTTGCCCGTTTATTGAAGTTGCCCCGGTTCAGCCGGCACAATACTCTGTCCTGTTATTCTGGTAATGCTAGCTGATCAGCCACGATGGGAACTGCATGAACTACTGGTTATTCAAATCCGAGCCGGATGCTTTCAGCATCGATGACCTGAAGGCCATGAAAGGCAAAAAGGACCATTGGGACGGTATCCGTAATTATCAGGCACGCAATCTGATGCGTGATGAAATGAAGAAGGGCGATCTGGGTTTCTTCTATCATTCCAGCTGCAAGGTGCCGGGTATTGTCGGTATTGTCGAGATCGTGCGCGAGGCATATCCCGATTATACGGCCCTTGATCCGGAATCGAAGTATTACGATCCGAAATCCAGCGCCGATGAGCCTCGCTGGGTCATGGTAGATGTCAAATTCAAGCAGAAATTTGACGAGGTGTTGTCGCTGACGGCGCTGCGTGAAGTGGATGCCCTGTCTGACATGGTATTGCTGCGCAAGGGCAGCCGCCTGTCAATCCAGCCGGTCAGCGAAGCCCACTGGCAGACAATTCTCGAACTGGCGACCTGAAAGGGGAGAATCAGCTCAGCTCAGCGCATTGCATCTGCCAGATAACTGCCAACATGCAGAATAATTTTCAAACCCCCTCAACATATCTGCCTGCCTGCCAATAGATTGGAGTG
>CBDUIJ010000197.1:0-10662 GCA_965367215.1 uncultured Granulosicoccus sp. | reverse complement strand
GCAGGTAACGGCAATCGTTATGGTTTTCCCCATGTCGATGTACAATCACGTTACCTTGCGCTGGGTGTGACTCCGTTCACAACTGGTACGGAGGGTGCAGTATCTTTTTCGTATGGTCTGCCAGGTGGCGGCCTATCGCCATCAAGCTGGTGGCATTCGCACCGTCGCTTCTGGCACGGAATTGTTGATTCAGCCTGTTCCGAGAGGTTTTCGGAAGGGGCCCTATGGTTGCGCTTGCTGAAGCTTGCGCACGAAGGACAGAAACTGTGTGGGAAATAGTCACTGCGGGCGGTTGGTTGATGTTGCCCATTGTTGCGTGTTCGGTAGTCGCGTTGGCCATTATCGGGGAACGTCTGTTTTCGCTCCGCAACGAGAAGGTCTTGCCTGCCAATCTGGTCGCTGATGTCTGGCGCATGGCCAGTACACGGCAGCTGACCGAAGACAAGATCCGGGAAATCCAGCAGGGCTCGCCTTTGGGGCGGGTGCTGGCGGCGGGCTTGCACAACCGTACGCATGATCGCGAGATCATGAAGGCTTCGATAGAAGAGGTGGGCGGACATGTGGCCCACGAGCTGGAACGCTACCTCAATGCGCTGGGAACCATAGCCGCCGTGACACCCTTGCTGGGTCTGCTCGGTACGGTTGTCGGCATGATCAGCGTCTTTACCAATATCACCACAGTTGGTGTCGGAAATCCGGCGCAGCTGGCTGGCGGCATCTCTCAGGCATTGATCACCACTGCCGGCGGCCTGATGGTCGCCATTCCGACGCTCATGTTTCACCGATACTTCCGGCGCCGTGTCGATGGTCTGGTCGTGGACATGGAGAAGGAATCACTGAAGCTGGTTGATGTGTTGCAGAAGCGTCAAGCGCAGGCCAGGGTTGTTCAGGCATGAAGTTCAAGCGCGAACCGCGTGAGGAGCTGGAACTCAACCTCACGCCCCTGATTGATGTCGTCTTTCTGCTGCTGATCTTCTTCATGGTGTCTACCACCTTTCAGAAGGAGTCGGAGATATCCCTGCAGTTGCCACGAGCCAGCGATTCCGAGACTCAGACACCGGAAGAGCGCATCGAGATCGTGATCAATGCGGCGGGGCGTTATTTCATCAACGATCAGGAGCTGGTGAAAACCGACGTGGCCAGTCTGCAGAATGCGCTCTACAAGGTGTCCGGCGGCAAGCGTGACCTGCCCTTGACGATCAGAGCCGATGCACAGGCGCCACACCAGTCAGTGGTCACCGCGATGGATGCTGCCGGGCAGTTGGGCATGTTGAGAATGTCGATTGCCACTTCTCGCAGTGCAGATTAGGCAGTACGGACTGGCGATTACGTCTATTTACTGCCATAGTCGGGAATCACGTTTTACCTTACCTAGAATCAGTCATGTCCAGAGTTTGCATCCATCGACCTCCAGCGGCCAGCCGGACGGCTGAATCCCCCGGTCTGTATGTGATGGGCAACTAGTGGTGGTGGAACCGGCGGTTGCCGGCAAGGAAACCTACGGCCGGCTACTGCGCTACGTCAAGCCGTACCGTCGGGAATTCTTCATCGCCGTGATCGGCATGGTGGGCTATGCGGTGACGGATACCGCCTTTGCCGCCCTGATGAAGCCCATGCTTGATGGCAGTTTCGTGGAGCAGGATCAGCAAGCCATCTTTCTGGTGCCGCTGATGATCATCGGCATTTTTCTGCTACGCGGGGTGGCCGGATTCGCCTCCACCTATTACATCGCCTGGATAGGCTGGCGGGTGATCAAGCAGTTACGCGCCGAGATCTTCGAAAAATATCTGACGCTGCCAACGTCCTTCTACGACAAGGCCTCATCCGGTGAGCTGATCTCGCGTATTACCTTCAACAGCCAGATGGTGGCCAATGCGGCCAGCAGCTCCCTGACGGTCATGGTGCGCGACAGCCTGACTGCCATTGGTCTGTTCGGACTCATGTTCTACCAGAGCTGGCAGTTGTCGCTGGCCTTTCTGGTGATCGGGCCGATCATCGGCATCATCGTGTCACGGGTCAGTCGCCAGTTCCGGGCCATCAGCCGCAGTATTCAAGGATCGATGGGCGATGTCAGCCATGTCATTCAGGAAGCGGTCGAAGGGGCGCGAGTCATCAAGATCTTTGGTGGTCAGGAAGAGGAAATGCAGGCATTCCAACTGGCCAACGAACGTAACCGCGAATTCAACATGAAAGAGACGGTGGTCAAGGCAATGAATGAGCCGATCGTGCAGCTGCTGGTCGCGCTGGCACTGGCCGTCATTGTCTATGTCGCCTCCAGCGGTGAGGTCGCCGATCGAATCTCGGTGGGAAGTTTCATGTCCTTCATCACGGCCATGCTGCTGTTGTTTGCACCACTGAAACGCATGACGACTCTCAACAGCCAGATACAGAAAGGTATCGCGGCAGGGGAGAGTCTGTTCGCCATTCTGGACCTGGAATCCGAACGCGATCTGGGTACGAGACAGCTCGAAGGTGCCATACGCAGTGTCGAGTACCGCGATGTGAGCCTGCGGTATCAGGAGGGCAAGCCTTCGGTGCTGCGCAATGTCAGTCTCAGTATTGCCAGTGGCGAGACAGTGGCCTTTGTCGGCGAGTCCGGTAGTGGCAAGACTTCGCTGGTCAACCTGCTGCCGCGTCTGTATGAGCTGGAGAGTGGCGAGGTTCTGGTCAACGGACACTCGGTGGACGATTACACCTTGCAATCATTGCGCAGCCGCATCGCCACGGTCAGCCAGGATGTCATGCTGTTCAACGACACGATTGCCAGCAACATCGCCTACGGCAGTCGTGATTCCATCGATGAACAGGCCCTGCAGGCGGCGTGCAAGGCTGCTCATGCCCATGACTTCATTTCGCGATTGCCGGAAGGCTACGAAACCATGGTCGGTGAGAACGGCGTGATGCTCTCGGGTGGCCAGAAGCAGCGCGTGGCCATTGCCAGAGCCTTGTTGAAGAATGCGCCCATCCTGATTCTGGACGAAGCCACGTCAGCTCTGGATACCGAGTCGGAAAGGAAAGTTCAGCAGGGTCTGGATGCCTTGATGGAAGGGCGAACAACGCTGGTCATCGCTCATCGCCTGTCGACCATCGAGCAGGCGGATCGCATCGTGGTGATGGACCGGGGTGAGATTGTCGAAGTGGGCAATCATCAGGAGTTGCTGGCGCGCAAGTCACACTACTTCAAGCTTCATCAATTGCAGTTCCGTTGATCTGAGAGGTTGTCGGTCTGATGAGCTCTCTACCTGAATTCTGGCAGTTGCGCAGCTGGCGCGCCTGCTTGTTGTGGCCGGTGTCGTGCCTGTTTGCCTGTCTGTTACGGCTGCGCCGTCTGTTGTATCGCAGCGGCGCTCTGAAAACGATTCCCTCCCGTCTACCTGTCATTGTTGTCGGCAACCTCTCTGTCGGCGGAACTGGCAAGACCCCACTGTGTGCCGAGCTGGTGCGCCGTTTCCAGCAAGCAGGCTGGAAACCAGCCATTGTCAGCCGCGGTTACGGTGGTCCGCGCTACGAGCAGCCTCATCTGTTGAGCGAGAACGATACGCCGGAGACTGCCGGTGATGAACCGGTGATGTTGTATCAGCAGACCGGCGTGCCGGTTTGCGTCTGCGTTGATCGAGCGGCAGCGGTTGAGCGGGTCGCTTGCGATACCGATGCCGATGTGGTGTTTTCCGATGACGGGCTGCAGCATCTGCGTATGCAACGTGTGGCAGATATCGTGGTGATCGATGGCGCACGAGGCCTGGGAAATCGTTGGGTGATGCCGGCCGGCCCCTTGCGTGAATCGCCCGCCCGACTTGCGCAGGCAGATCTGATCGCCATTCAGGATCCGTTTACCGGTCATGAGCAAGCGGCCGACAGGATACTGCACCACTCGCTGCCCATCGTCTTCGAGCGTTACGCTGACGCGGGTGTCCGGGAACAGACATTTCAGCTTCGCCCCGGGCTGGTACGCCAGTTGAGCTCCGGTCAGGTAGTTGATCTTGCTACTCTGGCGGGGCGCCGTGTGCATGCCGTGGCGGGTATCGGCAACCCACAACGATTCTTTGACAGTCTGAGCGCCTGTGGTTTGCAGGTCGAGCCGCATCCTCTGCCGGATCATCACCCCTTGTCGATGGATGATCTATCCTTTGATGACAATGATCCGATAGTGCTCACCTCCAAGGATGCCGTCAAACTGCAGAGCCTGACTGACTTGCCGGACAAGGTCTACGAAGTGGCTACGCAGATACGGGTGAGTGAGGAGTTGAGCCGGGCCATCGACGTGCTGGAGCGATCATTGCGTAGGTCCTGACAGTCCTGAATTCCATTTACCACCGTTGCAGAGGAAAAACCGGTTGATGAACGAGCTGGCCTATACGATCGTCATTCCCGCCCGTTATGCATCCAGCCGGTTTCCGGGCAAACCCTTGCATCTGCTCAACGGCAAGCCGATGATTCTGCATACGGTTGCCAGAGCACGTGAGTCTGCAGCCGAAGCGGTCGTGGTGGCGACTGACGACGAGCGTATCCTGCGCGTTTGTGCCGATGCCGGTGTTGATGTGCAGATGACCGACAGCGAACACCCCAGCGGTACTGATCGTATTGCCGAAGTTGCGCGCAGCCGAGGCTGGGAGCACGACCGTCTCATCGTCGGTCTGCAGGGGGATGAACCGGCTACGCCTGCACATCACCTGGATTTGCTGGCCGGTAACCTTGAACGGGTCAGGGATGCCGATATGGCGACCTTGTGCATGCCGATCGAGGACATGCACGACTATCGTGACGTCAATCGCGTCAAGGTCGTGCGGGACAGTCGCGACATGGCACTGTATTTCAGTCGGGCATCCATTCCCGTTCGGCGCGATCTGAGTACCGCTGCGGGTGCGGCGGCCGATACCTTCCCGAGTTCGTTCCTGCACATCGGCCTGTATGCGTATCGTTGTGCGTATCTGCTGAACTACCATGCACTGCAGGCCTGTGCGCTGGAGCAGGAGGAGCAGCTTGAACAGTTACGGGTGCTCTATCACGGCGGCAAGATACATGTCGGTCAGGTCGAGCCGAGCCGCGCGCGTGGCATCGATCATCCGGATGATGTGTCTGTTCTCGAACCTGTGCTGGCCTCCCGCTTCAAGTCTCCCTGAGACAGAATGGGCATTTTGTTGCCCGTTTGTGTCAATTCAGAATCTGCGCAGACCCATCTTTCGAGCATGCCGGCTTGTCTGATAACCGGATTCAGCTCACAGGTGGTCAGAGAGGCAGCTCCCAGAATGAGCAAGTAACTTGCGCATAACGTGACGCAGCCGAATGCTGCGCTCAGGGGAAAGAGTGTCCTTGCCGTTAGCCATCCCAAGCGCTGTTGCGCATTTGAGTCGGCCACGACAGAAGAATAAAATGACACACACTATCCTGCTCGTTGAAGATGACAAGAAGATCACGATGGCTCTTTCGTTGCGATTGCAGGCGATGGGGTACAAGGTGGACTCGGCTGCTGATGCGGTCTACGCCATGAAAGCGGCGGTACGTTGTCAGCCTGAAGTCATCCTGCTGGATATCAATCTGCCGGGTGGCAATGGCTTTGTGGTTGCTGATCGGCTGAGAGCTTCTGCCAATCTCGGTATCACCCCGATCATTTTCATTACCGCCAGCAAGGATCCGGAAATGCGCAAGCGCGCAGCAACCTATGGCGAGAGTGCGTATCTGGAAAAGCCCTTTCAGGCGGCACAGTTGGTGGAAGCCATCGACAGTTTTACCCATTGAGTGAATTCAGTCATGCACTCAGAGGAAAACGCCATTCTGCTTCACGATATTCGTGCTGCGATGTTGAATCACTCGGGGTTGCACAAGGAGGTGCAGGATTCCCTGATGCAGCTGACCGAAGTATTACAATGCCTGGTTCCAGGGCCGGAGTCTGAACATGCCGATAATTCTCCTGATGAGCTGGATTCGCTGAGGCAACAGGTCAACGAGATACTGGCCGATGACGTAGAACAATGTATGCCGATGTTGCAGCTGTCATCCGACAAGCTGTCTGATTTACTGACGGTCATGGTCCGCGATGTTATACAGGCGAAGTCTGGTGTCGGTACCGACACCCGCAGTGACTGAACTGCCGATTCATCAGAACAGGGGTTGGGGGCGAAACCTCTAGGCCATTTACCAGAGAGTACAGATGGGAAAGCGAATACTGCTTGTAGAAGATGACAAGTACATTGCTCTTGCGTTGAAGATTCGTTTGCAGGCAGAAGGGTTTCAGGTCGCTGTCGTCAACGACAAGGCTGCGGCCTTTCGCGAAGCGGGGCAGCAACCACCGGATATCGCCTTGATCGATTTCAATCTGCCGGACGGTACCGGTTTCGAAGTCATGGGCGAGTTTTCAAGCAATGAGCGAACAGCGTCAGTCATGAATATCATCATGACGGCCAGCAAACAGCCCGGATTGCGTATCGAGGCAATGACTGCCGGTGCTATCGACTACTTCGAGAAGCCGTTCAAGTCGGCAGAACTGATCGCCTGCATCCAGATGCTTGCACAGCGTGCAGCAACTGATGAATCCAATTCCCCGCAGGCTGCCGTGTAAGACGTTGCTGCTCTTGCTAGTGAGCTTACTGGTCGGCAGGCAGTAGTGAGCCGGACAGTATCAGCTGTTGCAGCAGTTCGGAGTCCCTTGTATCAAGCGTTTCCTTGTGCAGGTCCATCCGCTGTCCGGGAGTTGCCAGTTGCACGGCAAGATCCTGCCCGCACTCATACTGTTCGCCGTCAACGTACAGCATCACGGTCTGCGATTCTGTCGCTGACCTGCGCCACGCGACTCGACTGAACGGAGACAGAAGCCAGAAGCGGCAGTCGGCAGCCTCCGTTTCGTCAAGGTCGTCTTCCGATTCGTGTACGACATTGGCCGATTCCGTCAGAAATCGCCCCGTCATGTCCGCCAGAACGTCACTGTTCTGCTGAATCGCCTCGCTCCATATGCGGGCAAACCGATCCAGCGCAGTGGCATCGAGTTCACCGGCCAGAGCAGGCCTGATGATGCTGTCGGTATAACGCTTCTGCGGCAGTCGCTCGGAGATCATCTCCGCCAGGCGCATCACGAAATCGGCATGGCTCGGGGCCCTGAACCCGATGGACCAGGTGGTGCACGGTTCTTCACAGGCTACGCCATGATGGGGAACACCCGGCGGTAGATACAATAGATCGCCTGGCTGTAGTTCCCAGGTGTCGCTGGCATTGAATTCAGCGAGAATGCGCAGTTCGGATTCCGGCAGTATGGCGAGAGATCTGTCGGCATGCAGGTCAATGGACCACTGCCGGGAACCGCTGGCTTGCAGCAGAAACACATCGTATTCATCGATATGAGCACCGACCGATGCCCCCACCGGTGCGTAGCTGACCATCAGGTCATCGATACGCCAGCTGGGCAGAAAGCCGAACGGCTGCAGGTATTCGACCAGTTCAGGCAGATGTTTTTCCACATCGGTAACCAACAGTGACCAGTCATTACCAGTCAGCGTATCGAAACGCTCGGCCTCGAAAGGGCCGTGCTCCAGGTGGTAGGCGCCAGCAGCGTCGCAGGTGATCAGACGTGGTGTTGTTTCGGGTTCCAGCGATAGCCCGGCCAGTTCGTCAGCGGGCAGCGGTGTGTCGAAGTCGGGCAGGGCCTGGCGGATCAGCAGAGGTTTCCTTTGCCAGTATTCCGCCAGAAATCGCGCCTCGTCAATCTCCTCGGGCCAATGGATACGGGAGTGATGCATGGCGATTTATCCTGGATTGACGCTGCCCGGGTCTTGCACCGGGCAGTCAGAGGTCGGTCACGGACGCGAAGCAGGCCGACAAGGGTCGATGCGGCCGGACAGTTCGTCAGATGTCGCGCGCCAATGCCGCTGCCTTTCCTGTATAGCTGGCAGGGGTCATGGCAAGCAGTCGTTGTTTGTCCGCGTCGGGGATGTCGAGGCCTTCGATGAACTGGCGCATGAGTGTTTCACTCATGGCATTGCCGCGTGTCAGCTCTTTCAGAGCTTCATAGGCATTGGGGACATCGTGGCGGCGCATGACTGTCTGAACCGGTTCGGCGAGTACTTCCCAGGCAGCGTCGAGATCGGCAGCGATTGCCTGCTTGTTCACGCCCAGTTTGCCCATGCCCTTGAGCAGGGAATCCACCGCGATCTGCGTATATCCTGCGCCAACGCCCAGGTTTCGCAGCACGGTAGAGTCTGTCAGATCACGCTGCCAGCGGGAAATCGGCAACTTGCGGCTCAGGTGGTCGAACATGGCATTGGCCAGACCGAGGTTGCCTTCGGCATTCTCGAAGTCGATCGGGTTGACCTTGTGCGGCATGGTTGATGAGCCGATTTCGCCAGCGACCGGCTTCTGCGACAGATAGCCCAGCGAAATGTATCCCCAGCAATCGCGACACAGATCGATCAGGGTCACGTTGAAGCGGGAAACGGCGTCGAACATTTCGGCGACACAATCGTGCGGTTCGATCTGCGTGGTATAGGGGTTGAACTCCAGCCCCAGGCCAGTGACGAAGCGCTCTGCAAAGGCTGCCCAGTCCATGTCGGGATAGGCACTCAGGTGTGCATTGTAGTTGCCGACAGCACCGTTGATCTTGCCGAGAAGTTCTACCTGTGCAATGGCCTTGCGCTGACGCTTGAGCCGGGCGACGACATTGGCAAATTCCTTGCCCAGTGTGGTCGGGCTGGCTGTCTGGCCATGGGTGCGGCTGAGCAGGGATACCTCGGCGTTCTCATGGGCAAAGGCTGTCAGCACATCGATGACGGCATCACAGGCCGGCAGCAGGATGTCCTGTCGGTAGCGTGCCAGCATGCAGCCATACGACAGATTGTTGATATCTTCGGAGGTGCAGGCGAAATGCACGAATTCGCTTTTGGCAGCGAGTTCCGGCACGACGTCCAGTTGTTGCTTGATGAAGTACTCGACCGCCTTGACATCGTGATTGGTCGTGCGTTCGATGGTCTTGATGGCTGAGCCATCCTCGACACTGATTTCACCGATAGCCAGCAATTTCTGGCGAGCTTCAGCCGATACGGCTGGCAGTTCCGGTATGTCCGGGCTCTCTGAAAGAGCAAGAAACCAACGGACTTCCACTCTGACGCGTTCACGAATCAGTGCATACTCACTGAAACATTCTCGCAGAGGGGCGGTTCGGGTCGCGTAGCGACCGTCGATTGGGGAAACGGCCGTAAGTTCGTTAAGAGACACGAATTTCGCTACTGGATGATGTACGTTGGAAACCCACAACGTTCTTGAAGGGATATTGGTAGGCGCGATTGGATTCGAACCAACGACCCCCACCATGTCAAGGTGATGCTCTAACCAACTGAGCTACGCGCCTGCCGTTGAGCGGTATTCTAGGGAAGTGTTTTCCCGGGGTCAACACTCAAGGCCATCTATTTTTCAATCAATTTCATTTTTCATATCGCTGCCTGTTTACCGGTTCATGTTTGTCAGCCTGTTCCGACACTCCACCCGGTGAGCAAATTGCAGTAGTATTCGTGCCTCACGATCACACGTGGCCTCGCGTAGTGGCCACCACTGACAACTTAAGTGACCTCTCGTACGGGTCACCACTGGAGATCAGCATGCCTGTAATCACTTTGCCTGACGGTAGTACTCGTCAGTACCCTGAAGCTGTATCCGTCATGGATGTGGCAGCCGATATCGGCCCTGGCCTGGCCAAGGCGACCCTTGCCGGGGTTGTCGATGGACAGCTGGTCGATGCCAGTCACCTGATGAATGACGACGCGACGCTATCCGTTGTCACCAACAAGAGTGACGAAGCTCTGCCTCTGTTACGCCACAGCACAGCACATTTGCTGGCGCAGGCAGTCAAGCAACTGTTTCCAACAGCACAAGTGTCGATCGGGCCGGTCATTGAAGACGGTTTCTATTATGACTTCGACTACGAACGCTCGTTTACTCCCGAAGATCTGGAAAAGATCGAAGAGCGCATGAAGGAGCTGGCCGAACAGGCGATTCCGGTCGAGCGTTCAACCATCGGACGCGACGACGCCATTACCTATTTCAAGGGGCTCGGTGAAGACTACAAGGCCGAGATCATCGAGAGCATTCCCGCTGGTGAGACGCTGTCTCTCTATGCTCAGGGTGATTTCACGGATCTGTGCCGTGGTCCCCATGTGCCCAATACCGGTCATCTGAAAGCCTTCAAGCTGACCAAGCTGGCTGGCGCCTATTGGCGCGGTGACTCCAACAACACCATGTTGCAGCGAATCTACGGGACTGCGTTTGCCAGCCCCAAGGAACTCAAGACGCATCTGCATAATGTGGCGGAAGCCGAGAAGCGCGATCATCGCCGCATCGGCAAGCAGCAGGATCTGTTTCATCTGCAGGATGAAGCGCCGGGCATGGTGTTCTGGCACCCCAAGGGCTGGGCAATCTATCTGGCGGTTGAGAAATACATGCGCAGCCAGCAGATTGCGCATGGTTATCAGGAAATTCGGACACCGCAGGTGGTGGATTACTCTCTGTGGCAGAAAAGCGGTCACGCCGACAAGTTCGGTGATGACATGTTCACGGTACAAACCGATGATCGGCAGTATGCGGTCAAGCCGATGAATTGCCCTTGCCACGTGCAGGTGTTCAATCAGGGACTCAAGAGTTACCGGGATCTGCCGCTGCGTCTGGCAGAGTTCGGTTCATGTCACC
>CBDUIJ010000196.1:0-10695 GCA_965367215.1 uncultured Granulosicoccus sp. | reverse complement strand
CACTCCGTGATCATCCTCGTTCTTGAGTGCCGTGAGTTCAGATTGACTCAGCGCGCCTTGCTCCAGTGTGCGAGAGAACACCGCCCCCTCATCGCCAGCGGCATCATCACCCCCTAATAGCGCATCCAGGTGATGGCCCATCTCCTCATTGAACACCGACTGCAGCTTCTCTGGATCGGACAGCAACGACCTATCAAGATACAACGACCCGCCGTTACTGGAATCGTAGGCCCCCAGAGCATCGCGGCCCAACGAGCCTGCCTCGACAAACTGGATGTTCGAAGGCATTGGCAACTTGCTCGACAACGCCAGATCCAGCAATTGATCCATCTGTGCCAGACTTGCCTTGTCACCAAAGGCTTCCCGAAGCGCCAGGCGAAATCCGGCCGGATCTCTCTGGGCCTGCTCCTGGAACTGCTGCATCAGATCAGAAACGCGCTGCTGCTCAGCTGCGGTGGGCTGGGTACCCAAAGTCTCTAGCGTCGAGAGCTGCGCTACGTTACCCGTGCTCGCACTATTCGAGGCACTGGACGAGCCGAGAGCATTCGGTTGCAAGGCGGTAGCTAGCATGCGTGTGGGCACTCTGTATGAATTGTCAGTCGGGTTCGAAACCCTGTGATTCGGCCGACGGATTCACAAGGCGTTTTGATCACATTCAATCAGAACCGGCGCCTGCCGAGGCTTGCGAGACAATATTGAACAGCTGCATCTCGGTTTGCGATGTCGACTGAGCAATTCGGTATTCCGGTTCTTCAATGATCTATCTTCATTAGACCGGAGCGGTAGGCACGCAGTCACTAGGAAATACCCTAGGCGCGCTTGATTAGTTAAGCGATTTCACCTCGTATGAAGGAGCCGACGGCGGATAACCGGCGTTTCGAACTCAGTAATGCCAGACAAATCGACCAATGGCCTTTGCTCATTGCAAAATATTCGCGAAAATACTCGTTTTGAAGTCAGTAAATACCATCCACTAGGGTATTTCCTAGTTGTCTGGTACCGCACAACTCCCTATCATGGTCGCAATAGAGGAACGTTCATGTCTGACCGGTCGGCGACACCTTATCTGCACAATCTGCCCCTCCAGGAACACAACTCGTGCGTGGGGTTGGGGAGCACATCTGGCGACACGGATCTTCTACCGCATGCGGCTTTGTTCCAGGCCCCCACAGCAAGCGATTCGGCACTGCTGGACATCAACCCGCTGTGGGAATACCTGCCGATGCAGACTCATACGCCAGACACGTCCTCGGTTTTGTGGGCGGGCGTTAATCCGGTATAGCTCGGGCATTCCCCAAACAGAGGTGTTCATCAATGCCGGAACATGACCCGTTCGTCCTGCACGAAAACCCGGATTGGTCGGGCGCGGCACAAGCGCTGATCAATGCTCTCAGCGCTCTGCAAACCGAAGACGAGCGACTTGAGATGCTCGAGACTGTGTGTGTCGGACTGGGAGATCGGCTCTACCCCGCCTTTCTGCAAATTCTCTACACCGTTGAGCACCAGGGTTCTCACAATGCCAAGTCTCTGGTAGCGCGTACGCTGGTAGATTGCCTTATCAGTGGGCGATTACCAATGGGCACCGTGGCAGCATGGGGCTCCAGCCGCGCAACTGGCGATCAGGCTTTTGGACAATCACGACGACTCGGGCCCATCGAGTATTTGTGCGTGTGGCATGCTCAGGGCGGCATATCAGGTGGCTTGAACGATCAGCAACTCAGGTCGGCTCTGGGCAGTGTCTTGCGTCTGGTCAGCACCGAGGAAAACGCGCGCCAACTCTATATCCAGAAGCTACGATCCGATGCAGCCAACCCACTCAGTGGCTCTCTGGCATCAAAAACTCGTCAGGGAATCGACGCACTTGCTCAAGCATGGGAATCGGATTCAACCGGACAGCTTGCCGTAGAACCCTTCCTGCTCGGCATACGACCCCAGAGCCTGCTAGAGCAGATTTCCCGCGGACCAGCCGACTACCTGTCGGAATCGTGAATTTTTAGCGGAGACTGGCTTGCAGAAGGCGTCTCGCTACCGGCTCAACAGATAGCAACTCACGAAGAAATCACTCTCGTGATTTACAACAAACCGGTCAGCGCAACAATATCTGCTGCAGATACGCATTGATGGCACCCACCTGCACAGCCATCTCCCCAACAAGCACCTCGACAAGGTACGGCAACAGAATGATCAGCATCAGGATGCTAGCCATGGACTTCACTGAAATGGATAGGAAAAAAACGTTGAACTGCTGTGCATAGCGATTGATCAACCCCATGGACAAGTCGATCACGAACAACACCACCATCACTGGCCCTGCAATTCGCACGACCAGAAACATGAACCTGGATAGCTCTGCCTCGAACAACATGACCGAGGCCTCTTTGATACCAGTGATTGGCTGAAACAACGGCCAGATCGCAAAGCTCTCGAGCAATGCTCCGGCCAATAGCATCAATCCGCCTGAGGCAAGAAACAGATACGTGGCCAAACGCCCTAGAAAAGAGCCAACCAGCGTGACCTCATTACCTACTATTGGATCGAGAAAAAGGGCAAATGAGGAACCTACCTGCATATCGATGATGACGCCTGCAGCCTCAAAGGCCCACAGATAGATGCCAAAAAAGAATCCGATAGCGATACCAATAAGTGCTTCCTTGGCGAACAGCATGATCCACATGTCGGTTTGAAATGCATCGGCAGGCACTGCTGGCTGCACCGCGACACTGACCAATGCCAGCGCCAGGTAAATCGAGTTCCGTATCAGTGCGGGTATACCCTCACGGGTAAAGAGCGGCAGCAAAACGAACACCATCGACACACGCAGTGCTGACAGCGCAACGAGCAACACATTGTCGCGAAGCAAACCAATCAGCTCGGCATCCATCATCGTGTAGTTACCTCAAGAACCCACGATGGTTGGAAAGTCAGTGAAAATTCGATTGGCAAATCGATGCAAAGTCGTCCCCATGAGTGTCGCGGTTACAAAAATGGTCGCCACAATCACAAAGAACTTGGCAGCATATTGGAAGGTTTGTTCCTGCAGCTGCGTGGCAGCCTGGAAGAACGCAATGAGAATACCCACCAACGCGGCGGCTACCACCGGTGGACCCGCCAGTATGACCGTGATCCAGAGCGCTTGCTGCGTCAGCTGTAACACTTCAGAGCTGATCATGGTACGCCTCCGGACGACGATGCGGTAGACCTGTCACAGGTACGACAATACAAGGCCGTGACCCAGCTTTGCCCAGCCTTCTATCAACACGAACAACAGCAATTTGAACGGCAGAGAAATCACCGTGGGCGAGAGCATCATCATACCCATCGCCATCAGGACATTTGCAATGACAAGGTCAATGACGATGAACGGCAAAAAGATCAGGAACCCGATCTGAAAGGCTTCGGTCAGTTCACTGATGGTGAAAGCGGGAATGATGACGATAAAGTCTCGCGGTCCAACAGCCTCCTGTAACTCGTCGCGAGTCATCCGCCTGATCGTGTCGAGAAAGAATGCACGCTCGCGATCAGAAGCGTTGGCGATCAGGAAGTCACGCAACGGCTCCTTGGCCTGGTTGGCCGCCTCGAGAAGATTGTCAGTGTTGGCAGTCAGATTCTCGTGCCCTTCAAGCTCCCCCATCATCGCCAGCCCGGTCGGGTACATCACATAGACCGAAAATATCAGCGCAAGCCCATTGAGTACAACATTGGGGGGTACCTGCTGTACACCCAGCGCATTGCGCAGCAGGCTCAGCACCACAATGATCTTGGTAAACGAGGTCACCATGACCGCCACGAAGGGTGCGAGGGCCAGCACGATTACGGTAATCAGCGCGCTACTCGGAGAAAACTGCGTCAGATCCATTCTTGTCTCATATTGCTATTCCATGTTGCCCGACTACGCAGCTGTCTGTGCAATGTCGGGGGCAAACTAGATAGGGGCTCGTGCAACCCTGCTATCTTCTCGAACGACTTGCCTGTCGTGCAGCTTCACGGCAAAGCCGTGCCCAAGCGTCACCACATCACCCACCAAAGGCTCCCTATCTGGCCCGATCTCCACTGTGGCTTTTGCACCAATCAACGCGATGTCTGAACACAAGCCTCGCTGTGGTCTGGATCCGACAGCACCTGACTCCAGCAGGGCGAGGTCCACTTCAACAGTCGGTTCGAAGAACACATCGCAAAACTGCGGGTCCCGATCAACTGCGTTGCGTGGTAAAGAAGAGGTGACAGCCACGCTCTGGTCAACCCGATCGATCTGCGCATCGTATTCGACACTCTCGTCGTCCAACACCAAATGCACCGGCCACGCTGGCGTAAACGACGCCCCAAGAACCACAAGAGCACCGGGTCCCATTCTGGCTGCATCGGCCGCGCTCAGCGCTTGGCGATCAAGCCGACAGCGCGCCGGCACCCGATGCCAGGCAAGCCGCACAAACGGGTGGAGAGACTCCGGCAACTCAGGCGCCTTGTTCACGGCATCTGCAGGCAGGTCGAGCACGATGGCAAAGCCTTCTTGCTCGATGCTGGAGAGGGTGAGGCAACAGGCGTGAGAACCTTTGTCATCGCTCGGCTGCCAATCGTGAGAGTGTCCCCACCAGAGCGCCAGCGAATCAAGCAGCGCCGCGTGCTTGTCGAGCTGCACTGCATCGTGCAAGCAGGCCACCTCTGGATCAAATTCGCTTAGCGGTACATCAATACCCAGCCACCAGTCTTCTGCTGTAAACCAACGGCGTTGAAAGCCTTTGGGGGCTATGGCACGGCGCATCAGAGAGTCACCCCGGCAATAGCAACCACACGCTGTAATTGCGCCACATTCGCCGCATCCAGGCGTCGGAACAATCGCCCGCGATGGTATTCCACCGTTTTAGGACTCACGCCAATCTCTTGCGCAATCTGCTTACCTGTCCGCCCATCGACAATACCCTTGAGTACTTCGCACTCGCGTTGCGTGAGCGTGTTGATTTCGTCTCGCCGTTTTTTTGCCAATGCATGCTCAGCCGCGCTGCGTCGTTTGCATTGGACTGCCGGTGAAAACGCCTGCAACAGCGCCGACTGCAGTTGCATCTCTTCCAGGGGCTTCTCCAGGAACGTCAGCGCCCCCTTGCGCATCGCGGCCACTGCCAGAGATACATCAGCATGCCCTGTCATGTAAATGATGGGCATGTCAATACCCTCTTCTTGCAGCACGTCATGCAATTCCAGGCCGCTCATCGTGGGCATACGAATGTCCAACATGAGACAAGCCAAATGAGTGGGTTCCAACTCAGCCATTCGTGGCAATGCCGCTTCGGCCGAGTCGAAGGCCACTACACGAAATCCAAAGCCCTCAAGCATGAACACCAGAGACTTTCTGAACGACTGGTTGTCATCGACCACGAACAGGGTACTCAGAGGCAGACTCATCACACCTTCTCCAGACACTGTGATAGCGGTAATTCGATAGTGACTGTGCAGCCACCATCCCTCCCCGGTGCAAGCCAGAGTCTCCCCTGGTGCAACTCCATGAATGAGCGACAGATGTTCAGCCCTACCCCCATACCACCGGGTTTATCAGTGACGAATGGTACGAACCACCTCGGCTCGCCAGCAGGCCCGTGCCCCACATCGGTAACAGTCAATCGCAATCGGTCCTTGACGGTGTGAGATGCAATGCGGATCTCTCGCTCGCCGGTTGGCACTTCATGCATAGCTTCAATCGCATTACGGACTATGTTGATAACGACTTGCTGCAACATGACTTCGTCCCCGTCAATCATTTGTACCTCGGCTTCCAGTTCCCAATGCACCGTGCAACCATTGGTTTTGATCATCCAGTCGAGCAGACTCACCGCATCACTCAACAGCGCATGTGCGTCGATTGGCAAAAAGCTCGGCCGGCGGGCACGGGTAAAATCGCGGATGCGACTGATAACGCTACCTGTAAACACCGCCTGTTCCAGAATCTGATCAAGTGCTTGTGCAAGCTGTTCGTTTGAAAGGGTTTGCCCTCCCAGTCTTGCCTGCAGACCACGAATCAGATTGGTGATGGTCCCGACTGGCTGATTGATTTCGTGGGCCAGGGTCGTGGCCATCTCACTGACCGAAATAGTGCTCGAGGTGGAGAACAGACCTTCGCGAGATTCCAGGTATTGCTGCAAGGGCTTGTCGATATTCGGCGCTTGCACCAATCTGATGACCACGAATTGATCACGCAATCGGGTGATTCTGAAGACATCACCCAAGCGCCCGGCATTCCAATCAAGCTCGACCACAGCAGACGCTGTACTGGACAAGACCTGCTCGACGGCATCACCCAGCTCGGGCAGGTGTTCATCGCACAGACTCAGTGAGCTACCTGTTTTCAGTGGCGTGAATATGCTGCGCCACTGTTCGGAGACCCAGTGGAGCAACAGACGCCTGGAATCGAGCAGTGCAACGGGTTCATTCAGTGTGTGCAGCAATTCAGTGATCGGAAACATTGACACTGGTACCTGATCAGGCGCTGTTTTGATCGATGGATCGCTCACTGTATCCGACCTGACGTCGACATCAGGACACAAGGGCTCTGAAGTGCTCATCAACGACTCTGCACCGCGCAAACGAGGGCTATTCACTCAGTTGTCCTGTTCGGCAAGGGCTGAACCTGCCTGTCGATGGATGCTGACCGAACCCATCGCGTGACCTCTCCGGGACAGCTCGGCGAGCAGTTCCGCCCTGTGCTGTTCCTCTGACCGCCTGCTGTTCCGATTCAACTGCAACAGCAGGTGCCATTGACCATTCTGATCCTGTTGCACCTTCAGCGACTCAACGCCAGGCATGCCGGCAATCACTTTCAACGTCAATGAATCCGCTTGACTGTCGCTGATGGAGTGCTGCCTCGACAGCAAGTGTGACAAGTTGTCGAAAGCCTGCTGATCCATGCCACCGCGAGCGATGGGTGACTCGGATGCGCTCGAGGTGATGGCCTGTGGAGAAGCCATGAGCTCTGATGTGGCTATCAGGTGATTATCACTATCCGCGGGCGCAACTTCCTGTGTATCGATTGAGCGGCTGTCACCTGTTTCGAGCCGCTGTGAAGCTGGAGATATATCGGTTGCCTGCACCGACTCCTCTGGAACAGAATCCTTTGGCACTTCGCTGTTCAGATGGGCCAGAGCTGAAGTGTCTGGAACAAGGTTCTGCAGCACTTCGTCCTTCAGAGTGGCAAGAACCGAGGAAGGCGGATTCTGTATCGTGAGATCACCTGCCGGTCTCGTGACAGCTTCGCGCTCGAACGCGGAGTGGCAAGCTGCACCATTTGATTCATTGAATCCGGCTTCCTTGGATGTGACCTGGTCTGCCGCGGCCTGTTTGTCCGCTGCTCGTTCGATCGCCTTCTGGAATGCTGATCGCAAGAGGTTGGAGGACTCGTGCTTATGCACGCCCGATCTAGATGGGCTTTCAAGGTGCATTGCGACACCCTCTGAGGTAACCAGTGACATGCTAATCAGACCGTGTAGACAGGGTGGAGGACGCACAGACTTGTTCTGCCACTTGCAGCTCGTCGAGTGCCATCAAGTGAATTTGCTGATCCATCGACGCGTCACGCCAGGCTTCATCCAGACACTCACGTCGCTTTGTCAGCTGCTGCCAGTGCCGTTGTTTTTCCGTCAGAATTTCGCGCTTCTCAGACAAGGTTTTCAGCGATGAATTCAGGCGCTCGACAGCCCCGTGAAGGTCGTGCCTCAGCCATCGGGTGCGTAATTGCCTGTCATGCAATTGCTCGATCAACGTCGGGGTTGCTACGTTGGTAGGCAGACCAATCAAGGTTTGCATTTCACACCGAAGAGTATGTGCTAGATGGCGAAGTTCATTCACGAGTTGGCTGGCTGTCTGATACTCCAACCGGGCATGCTGCATCGCGCGCCTTGCGCGCCGAAGTCGCAATTCGAACAACGTGTCGAGTTCGCGCGCCTGACGCATTTGATGCGCAGGGGAGCTCATTTCAGCCCACCTTCAGAAAAAGATCCGATCGCCTGGTTCATCGCCCGTATCGCGTCATCGAATCCCGAGTGTTCGTGCATGGGCTGTTGCAGAAACCCTTGCATCGCCTGATGCTGATCAAGGGCCTGATCGCCCAAGGCATCCTGGCCCCGCTCATACTCGCCAACTTGAACCAGAAACTCGATGTCCTGATATTTGGACAGCAGTGCACGGAACCGCTGCGCGTGATCCTGATGTTCCACACTGCTGACCGCTCTGAACAGACGACTGGTACTTCCCAGCACATCTATGGCTGGATAATGACCTTTCTCAGCCAGTTTTCTGGACAACACGATGTGACCGTCCAGTATCGAACGGGTCTCTTCGGCAATGGGATCCAGAGCGGCATCGACTTCCGTAAGCACGGTATAGAATGCGGTGATCGAGCCGTACTGATCGTTGCCGCTGCGCTCGAACAGTCTGGGCAATTCGGCAAATACCGAAGGCGGAAATCCTTGCCGTACGGGCGGCTCGCCGACAGCCAGACCGACTTCACGCAGCGCTCTGGCGTATCGGGTTACCGAATCGATCAGCAGCAAGACACGCTTACCCTCAGCCCGAAAACCTTCTGCTATGGCGGTAGCCGTGTTCGCAGCCGAGACCCTCTCCATCGCCGGCCGATCAGAAGTAGAAACGACGACAACTGTGCGTTCCAGCGCTTTACTCTCTAGCGACTCATCCAGAAATTCACGTACTTCGCGCCCACGCTCACCCACCAGCCCCACCACAATGACATCCACGTCCGCCCGGGCACTCATCATCGCCAGCAGGCTGGTCTTCCCCACCCCGGCAGGTGCAAAAAGACCAATGCGCTGCCCGACGCCGATCGTCAGCAAGCTGTCTATTGCTCTGACCCCCGTCACAAGTGGTGCAGAAATTCGCGTTCGGGTGAATGGCGAGGGTGAGCTGGCGTGGACATCCGCGGCTTTACCAGAGCGATTCGCCGGTTGATCATCCAGTGGCTCACCAAACCCATCCAGCACGCGACCCAACAATGCAGTACTGACGAAGATAGAGGGTCGTTGCGCAGTAATGGATACAACCGAATCAACGGCAATGCCCCGCAATAGTCCCAGAGGCACCAGGATGGCGTCGCCCTGATCGATGCCCACGACGTCTGCCAGAACAGGTTCCGTTTGACCACTGCTCTGGATACTGCAACGTTGACCTATGCGCGCCGGCAGCCCGGACACCCGTATGGCGGTACCCATGGCCTTGACGATGCGCCCTTCGTGTTCGACGGTACTGCCAAGTCTCAGCCGCGCTTTCAACTCCGAGACCGGCGTTTCATGCCCCTTGCTTACCGGAGCGAAATCGATGGGTCGTTGTTCGCTCATGCTGTCTGACGAACTGAAATTCGCACTTCCGGGCCATCTTCTGAATCAAGCGTTGCTTCGTTGAAATCTTCAGATGCATACAGCAGGTCGCGAACGCTTCGCAACTGCGTCTCACCGGAAAGCTTGACGCGACCGGTCGCTGACTCAATGATGCACGCGTCTGCGGGAAGATCCGGGTCACCCTGCACCAACGAGAACGGCGAATCAGACTGCTCGACCACGCGATGACTGATTTTTTCAAGCATTGAAGGGTGCACCGAAAGGGTGACACCTGACGACTCACACAATGACTCGGCTGCGTGCCGGGCTTGCGCCAGTAACCAGCCCTCAGGGCCTACATTGCCAGCGATCTTCCGCGTAACCTCCAGCGACAGCTCTACCAGTTGCGCCTGTTGTTCCTGCAAATGTCGCTCGAATTGCACCTGCTGCTCCAGCAGCGCTTGCGCCAGCTTGTCCTGGCTTCTGGTTTCCGCCTGCTGACGACCCTCCTTATAACCTTTGCGATAACCATCACCTATCGCCTTGGCCACGTTTTCTTGCTGCTTTTCCAACTCTCTGGACAGATTCTGTACCTGCTCTACAACATCCATTGCCAGAGCTGCCTCATCGGCAGCGAAGACTCGTTGATCGGAGCCCAACCAACCGTGTGCAGAGCTGAACAACGTCAGTAAACTCATAGGGTTTCTCCCGGTTGCCTTTCTGGCCGCTCCTCTGGATGTCGAAGAATCATCTCCTGAGCCTGACCGAGCAACACGGCAGCGGTATCTGGTCGCACCGTGCCACTGCGCTCCCCCAGAGAAGCGATCATCGAATCGGTAGCAAATTGCTCCGGCAAGGTTGCATGAAGTACCGCAGCGCCCTGTGCAAGCAACTGATCACAGGCTTGTGTCGCTGTTTCAGGCGCTGGCGCCTCATCGTTTACCGGGCAAGGTGTATTCATTTCCAGCTTCTGTGATTGCGCAAGAATTGCCAGGAACAGGCCCTGACCTATCAGCTCACCTGCGCCTCGCAGGGCACAGCCATGCACGCAACGCAACAACGTTGGGCCCAGTACCAATGCCCCGCACACAGCCTGCAGGCGCGACCGCTCCTGTGGTTCCAGCAAGCACCACTGAGGGATGGCTGCCATCGATTGCCAGTTCCACTGCTCCGGAGAATCCAGACCAGCTGACTGATGAACCCGCAGAAGCACCTTGGCCACGGTGGCCCTATGCCTGCGTCGCCGAGTGAGAGCTGAGTCCATCATTTTGAACTCCCATCAGAACGGCGTGTCAGGCTTTCTGCAGTGTTGGAGCGACGTCTACGCCACAGCAACCAGGCACCGATCGTGACTATCAAGCTGGCAAAGCTAGCCGCAAGTACT
>CBDUIJ010000195.1:0-10698 GCA_965367215.1 uncultured Granulosicoccus sp. | reverse complement strand
TGCCGCCAATGGCGCCCGATGGCAGTATCAAGCGCGATCCCCCCGCCAGGGCAGCATTCCGCAGAGTGTCATCCAGTTGCGCATCGGCAAGAGAACCGATGGAGACAAGAACCACATCCGTTCCGGCCTTCAGCAGAGCGGGCACATGATCGCGAACTGCCTGATGCGCCGCGCACTCGATGACCAGGTCGCACTCTGAAGCCAGCAGACCGGCCGCATCCGAAACCACGCTGACACTGTCCGCCACACCACTAACGGCACTGCCAAGCTGGCTGCGTGTGTCATCCACTTTCTCCGGACGAACCAGAACTGCCAGATGTTCCAGAGCTGCATTGTCCGACTGCTGCAGCAGATCAAGCAGCGTGGAGGCAATATTGCCAAAGCCGATTATTCCCAGTCGCATCGCATCACCCCCGGTTTCCGGCGGCACCCGCCGGTGGTCCCGAGAAGGACTCTGCAAACGGACCGATGGCGCACATGTCCACTTCCAGCACCTGCGGTCCGTTGGCTGCAATGGCGGCATCAAACGCCGCAGCGAACTCTTCGACATCGCTGACCTTGTGATGAGGCATGCCGATGGAGGCGCAGTGCAACTTGAAGTCCGGCACGGCTACCTTGGAATAATAGCGGCGACTGTCGTACTGGGCGTCCTGAATATTCTCGATGACACCATACGCATTGTCATTCATCAACACATAGACCAGAGGAGCGTTTTCATCGACGGCGGTGATCATCTCGGCAATGCCCAGCATGGTGCCGCCATCGCCCAACAGCGTGACGGTCTTGGCAGCATCGGACGCCATCGCCGCCCCGACACCCATGGCGACGCCCTGCCCGATTCCACCGCCCAGAGCGTGTACGCCATGGCGTGGATCGGCAATCCTGACATAGCGATTGCCAAAGGTGGAATTGGATATCGTCACGTCACGTACCCAGGTATGTCCGCCTGCCGACACACGTTCACACAAGGCATCGGCGATCACGCTGTAGCGACCCAGCGCATTGCGCATTCGACCTTCGGCGGCGGCTCGAATGCGCAACAACCTCAACGAGGGACGGTTCGCAGCTTGGTGGGGAGGACCCGTCAAGGTCGGCGCCGAAGGCCAGATCGGCATCCGTATCGAGTTTCGCGGGTAATTTCTCGAGCAGACGGGCAAGCGTATCGGCGGCATCGCCATGGGCGAAGACATCAACCGGATAATTACGTCCGCCCTGGGATGCATCTGCGTCAATCTGTACCAGCGGGCTGGGCAGCGGCATGAGATTGTTGCGTGTCTCATTGCCCCGAAGCCGTGAGCCGACCACGATCATCAGATCACAACTGGCGTAGAGTTCATCCACTTCCGGCGTCATGTTGAACGCGCCCAGATTGGCAGGATTTTCCTCGGAAACAACCGCTCGACCATTGGTAGAGGTCACGACACCAAATCCGCGTGACATCAGTTCACTGGCTTCCTTGCAGGCACCACGCGAACCACCGCCCAGCCACAACATGGGTCGCTTGGCAGACAGGACCAGTTCGGCAATTTCCTCGATGACCGATTCCGAGGCCAGTGGTCGAACCCGTACGGGCTGATGCACCCTTGCTGGCAGGCGTCCGGGTGAACGCTGTACATCAACAGGTATCTCGAGACTGACAGGCCCTGTCGGGGCCGAGAGCGCTGCCGAGGCGGCCGCGGTCAAGGTACCAATGACGCTGTTGGCATCCCACATGCGGTACACGGATTTGGACACACCACGCAGCATTTCCGGTTGCCTTGGTACATCGTGAATGGCAGCACGATCACGATCAGCGAACTGCAGATCAACCTGTGTCGTGATGTGCAATACCGGAGAGCCTGCTGTCAAGGCTTCAGCCTGCGCGCCAGCCGCATTACCCGCAGCGGTGCCAGTTGATGTAATACAGACTCCCAGACCTCCCGTACGCCGTGCATAGGCGTCTGCCATGTTCATCGCACCGGCCTCGCCGCGTGCCGTGACAAAACGTATACGCCCCTGGCGCGCCATGGCATCCAGAATCGGCATGTTATGGATGGAGATGACTCCGAATACAGTGGTAACGCCTATGTCAGCCAGGTACGAGGCGATCACGTCGCCGACAGTACAGCTTGCATCGATGGTTTCAGTTTTCATAGTTTTTCTATCAAGCGTGACGTGACAGGCCACCGGACACGTCCAGATGAGCCCCGGTGATGTAGCTGGCACCGCGCGAGCCCAGGAACGCTATGGCGGCGGCGGCCTCTTCTGCCTGGCCCAGTCGGCCCAGGGGAATATTCTTCTTTGTGGCAAGTTCTGCGTACCACTGCTCACGACCTTGGGTCTGATCCTCACGTTCGGCAAACCGTCGCTGCCACTGACCGGAATCGATCAAGCCGACCAGTATGGAATTCACCCTGATTGCCGGTGCAAATTCCAGGCTCAGAGACTTGACCAGATTCTGTACGCCGGCACGTGCCGACGACGTACAGACCATGTGCTTCTCGGGCTGGTAGGCCAGTAGCGAATTGACGACTACCACAGAACCGCAGGCTTGCTCGAGAAGCGGCAGAAAGGCACGCAAGGGGTAGACCTGACTGAAGAGCTTCAGCTCATACTCGTTACGCCAGTCCTCATCGGAGGTCTCGGCAAACGTGGAGACCCGGCCCTGGCCGGCGTTGTTGACCAGCAGGTCACAGCGACCGAAGCGGGACCTGACATCCTCAGCGAACTGCTGCACAGCATCCTTGTCAAGCACCGACAAGGCGCTGAAGAACACACGCTCAGCGCCATGTTCCTCTATCAGCTCAGCGGCGGCGGCCTCCAGTCGCTCCGGCGTTCTGGCACACAGGGCCACACTTGCACCGGAGTGCAACAGCAATCTGGCAGTAGCCAGGCCGATACCGGAAGAACCTCCGGTGACAACGGCTACCAGCCCCTTGTAGTCGTAGTTGATCACGATTGCTCCGCCGACTCGAGCAACTCGGGAAAACCGGGGTCCGGCCGTCCCTGCATGACCGCTCTCTGGGCGGGCGTCGGAGGACCAGCCGTCATCCACTGATCCATGGAATCGGGATCCGTGCGTGACCACACTTTCGCCTCATGCGTGCTCTCGTCGATCTGCTGCAGATCGGCCGTGAACTCGATGACAAACCCCGAGGGAGAGACGAAGTAGGCAAAGGGATTGTTACCCGGTCCATGGCGTCCGGGTCCCCAGGTGGGCACATGTCCCTTCTGCTTCATGCGGCCAATGGCACGCATGAACTCATCGACAGAAGGCAGCTCGAAGGCCACGTGATTGACCGAGGCATAGTGACCTCGCACCAGCGCAATGGAATGATGATCCGAATTGCACCGCATGAAAACCATCTGGTCGGCCGAATAGTCGGATACTCGAAATCCGAGCATATCGGCATAGAACTCCTGCACACCTTCCATGTCACCGGTATTGAGTACCACATGACTGACCTTGGCCGGCATGGCCCATTGCGGAGCCTCATCGTACTGCAAGCCACCGGTCCGGAAGCGCAGCCGACGGAAGTCCGGATCGAGCATCTCGAAGCCGTAGCCACCGATATGGTCGTCGAAGTCGGCCGGTGCACCCAGCAGCATGCCACCCTTGGCTTTCACCTGTGCATGCAGTGCATCCATGGACGCTTTGTCGGGCATGGCGAAGTGCACATACTCGATACCGAAGTGCTTGCCCTCGGTCAGGCCGTAGAGGAAAGGCTCGGGGCCGGTACCACGAAGATACGTTGTTCCCTGCTGCTCGTGGGCCACGGTCAAGCCCCACATGTCACTGTAGAAATCCCGAGTCTCCGGCAGACCGGGTCCTCTCATCATGATGCCGCGCAAACTCCCTACACGAACGATATCAGTCATGCTTGCCATCTCCAAAAATCTGTCAGTTATCGAACGGTTGTCATTGAGGCTTCGAGCGCCGCAGCAACTGCGGCCGTTGCCTGGTGATACAAGGCATGCCCGGTTGCCGTCACTGTGGTGAATCGACCACGTTGCTCGGGAGCCACGGCCTCGAAGGCACGTCTCGCATTTTCCGGCGGCGTGACCACATCCTCGGCCCCCACCAATACATCCACAGGCACGCTCACGCGAGCCAGATCAGCCAGCAGCGCACCCGAAGCCAGCATGCGCACTGCCTGAGCGTATCCCTGCGGATTCACTCTCGACATGCCCTGGTACACAGCAGTCACCAGCTGCGGATTGGATTCCGGTTGATGGACCAATCTGGGTGATCGCGCTTCGGCGAAGGCTTCCGGGCCCATCGCCTCGAGCTCGTCAATGCGCGACTGTGCGGCGCTGCTCAGAGCCTCACCACGCACGACCTCGTGACCCAGCGCCGGTGATGCCAGAACCATTCTTGCAATACGCGTCTGGTCCATGACGGCAAAGGCCCCTGCCATCAGTGCTCCCAGGGAATGCCCGAACAGCACCGTGTCATTCAGCTGCAGTTCATCGTAGAGCCCGGCGAGCTGCATCGCATAGTCCGATGCCAGCGGCCAGTGCTGCTCAAGGGCGCGAGACCTGCCGTAGCCTGGTGCATTCCATGCGATGACTCTGCAGTCATCTGGTAGCCGCTTCAGCAATGCGCTGAATGAATCGGCATTCGAACCGATGCCGTGCAGCAGTACCAGTGTGGGTCCTCCGCTACCGGATCTCTCCAGCACCTCGATGCCCGTTTCCTGCAATTGTCGGATTCCGAATTCCATGACGACCCTAGTTGAAGACAAAGCCGTTGTTGACCGGCAAGACCTGACCTGTCAGTGCCAGGGCTCCCTCGGTCAGCAGGAAGGCGATCACATCGGTGATGTCTTCAGGCGCTTGTGGTCCGGGTACCGCACGCCCATCGGCATACAGGCGGTGACGCTCCTCAGGCACATAGTCCGTCGACTCGGTGGTCAGAATGCCCGGTGCCACGGCGCTGACCCCGACTCGTTCAGGGCCCATCTCGCGAGCGAGAGAGCGCGTCATTGATATCAACGCCCCCTTGCTCGACACATAGGACAACAATCTGGGTGCTCCCCAGAGTGCGGTATCAGACACGATGTTCACCACTCGGCCAGACTTTGATGCCGCCAGCTGCGGCCATACCGCACGTGTCATCAGCCAGGTTCCGCGCACATTGACCTTCATGACCTGATCCCAGGAATCGATTTCTATCGCATCAAAACCGATACCGCCGATACCGGTGGCAATGGCGCCATTGTTGACGAGTCCGTGCAGGCTGCCACCGGTGAGCTTCTCGACGGCAGACGCAGCTGCGCTGATCGACTCAGGCTCTGCCAGATCGACGCTGACAAAGTGAGCACCGAGCGACTCGGCCACCGCGCGACCTTCATCCTCGATGATGTCGGCAAGGATCAGCTGCGCGCCTTGCTCGGACAGGGTGCGGGCAATCTCCACACCGAGTCCGCGGGCGCAACCGGTCAACAGGATGGTGCGGCCATCGAGCATCATTGTTGTGCCAACTCCGCTTCAACCTGAGTCTTGGCAATGCGAGTCAGTATCTGGCGTATCCGCGACACACCGATATCATGCTGATACAGCATTTCGCGCTTGCGGGCATCATCGGCCATGTTCTCCAGCATGACCCGATCCTGCTCCAGCACTGCCCAGTGAGTGGCCTCCATTCTGGCGCGATAGAGAAAACGAAAACTCTCGGCAGCCAGCCCTGTCACCTGGCGCATGCGCCAGAAGAACACGCGGCATGTGTTTTCATCGATGGGCTGTACAAAGCCCAGTATGCGAAATACACCACCCGGGCCCGCAGCAGGTGGATAGGGAATATCGAGAAAGCAGTGCATGCTGGCCGGATGCACACGAAACTCGGTCCAGTCGAAATTCTCACCCACCTGACCGACGCGGCTGACACGAAAACCGCTGTCGGTCTTGTCGAGCTTCATCAGATCCTGCTTGGAGCCGAAGGCCAGCGTGAAGCTGTCAGCATGCAGATAGCAACCGTGCATGGGGTCGGCGAGATTGTCCAGAGCATAGCGGTAGTTGGTTTCCCAGACCGAGGTACACAGAAAGCCGGTCCACTCATCACTGGAGAGTTCTTCTGGCAGAACCAGCTCTGGTGCTTCCGGATTTTCGATGGACGGCATATAGACAAATACCGCATCGCTGGCTTCAGTGACTTCATAGGATTTGAGCGCCTTGCGCCCTTCCAGTGCGCATTCAGGCATGGCAGGAACGCGAACGACAGTACCGCCACCATCAACCACAACACCGTGATAGCGACAGGATATATTGCCTTCGTGCAGCGAGCCCAGTGACAAGGGTGCACCGCGGTGTGGGCAGAAATCCTCGACACATTGCAATTTGCCGGATTCATCACGCCATAGCACCAGCTTCTCACCCAGCAGCCTGGTGGCGTGTGGAATATCATTCTTGATATCAACAGACTTCGCCACTGGGTACCACTGCCCCAGCACGCCGGAATTTACCCTGTCTTCTATCAGCTGTTTCTTGTCGACTGTCGTCATTGCGTCTTCCCCATATAGGTCCGAAGGCGAGTCTTGTCTCGCCTCCGGGTTGTTCACTGATCGGTAACTACGAACGCTTGATCTTCGAGACCGGATGTTCGGGCGGATAGGTGGGTGTTACCGGCTTGGGATTGCCGATCATCACGCACATCAGAGCTTCTTCGATACCCTCGTTGCGCAGGCCTCGATAGACACCAGGGGGCACAGAGATCAGATCACGTTCGGTCAGTATCAGGTCGACCTGCTCACCCTGATGCTCGATGAACAGGTGAATCTTGTGGCCCTTGAGAATGAAGAACACCTCTTCTGCATCTCTGTGAATGTGCAAGGGACCTTCGCAGCCGGCAGGCAGAACCATGGTAGAGAAGGTGAAGTTCTCGGCAGGTACGACATTCTCATCGTCCGTGACTCCGGTGGCTCCCGTACCCATGTAGCGCATTTGCGCCCGCTTGTATACCGGGTCGAAATCCGACTGGAACTTGAGCGCATCCCAGTCGATTGTTCGAGTTTCGTAGCGTGCAACGCGACTTTCTATCCAGTCACCAAGCGACGCGCCGTTGGGAATGACGACATCTTCAGGTTCAATCGATGGGAATTTCTTGGGTGCTACAGACATGACTGTCCTCCGTTCTATGGAATGACTCAGGAATGAGATTTCGGCAGGTAATGCAGTATTCGCTCTTCCGCATGAGCGATGGCGTAATACAGGATGAAACCGATAACAGTAAGCAATACGATGGCGTTGAAAACCATGGCGGCATTGGCCTGCCCGCCACCGTAGGAAATCAGAAAGCCAAGTCCGGTGTTACCACCAACCAGCTCACCAACCGTCACACCGATGACAGCCAGAGTGGATGCGATTCGCAGGCCGGCAAACAGATTCGGCAAGGTGGAAGGCATTTCCACCTTCATGAACACGCCCCAGCGAGACAGGTTGTAGGCACGCGCCAGGTTCACCAGGTCACGATCCACCGTACGCATCGCCTGGAGCACATTGACCAGTACCGGGAAAAACACGATGAGCACGGTAACCAGCAGCTTGGGGATGGCGTTATAGCCGAACCACATGATGAACAGTGGAGCAAAGGCCACCTTGGGTGCAATCTGCAATGCCAGTATGTAGGGTGACAGGACCTTCTCCCAGAACTCCGACATGCCCAGCAGATAGCCGATGGCAGCCCCCAGCAGACTACCGATGATGAAACCGAGAACGGTGTACAGAGCGGTAGACAAGGTATGCGACACCAGACTCTCGTGACTGAACATGCGCCCAAGCTCGACGATGCAATCCGAAAGAGTCGGTATGATGAATTTCGGTACTTCCAGAACAGTGGGAAGAACCTGCCAGGCTATCAATGTCAGTACCAGCAGCGCAGAACTGACTGCAACCGTGGGGCTGATCCTGGAGAGCAGGCTGACCTTCTCTTCCATGGCCTTGGCATCGGTAGCGCTCGACGTACTCATTGTACGAACTCGTTGGTGTAGAGCTCATCAATGGGAACCGCTGTCTGCACGATGCCGTTATCAACATAGAACGCCTGTGCTGCAGCCAGTCGTTCCGGATCGAAGGCGCCGAGTGGTTGACCTTCAGCCTCCGGATACACCTTCTCGACGTAGGCTTTCATGATGGATTCGATTTCGGCTTCCTTACCGGCATGCTGAGGTACTGCAGCCGTGTAGTCCTTTGCAGCCTGTTGTGGGTCCGCCTGGATATCACGAACGGCTTGCAGTATTGCCTTCACAAACGCCTCAACGACTGCCGGCCGTTCAGCGATGACCTTGTCTGACGCCATGATCGCCTGCGCCATTGCCGGGAAAACGGTATCCACTGACTGCTGCTCCAGTTCGACACCAGCGGTTTCAATGGCGGAGATCCACTCGGGAACACCGGACAGTGCCTGTAGCCTGTCGGCAATGGTCAGCTGGATGATGCCGCCGGGACCGACTGCCTGAATGTTCACATCGTTCTTGCCAAGCCCCTGCGAGGCGAGCACGCCGAGCAGGTTGTAGTAGGTGGTGTCCTGAAACGAGAGCACACCGATGGACTTGCCTTTCAGGTCCTGAAACCCCGTGATTCCGCTGTCCTTGCGCCAGGCAATCTGTGTCAATCCTCGGCCACCCAACAATGCAACGCCCCGGACATCAAGGCCATTGGCACGAACGATTATCGGCGTATCGCCAATTGCCCCACCCAGGTCAGCGTTTCCAACAGCCAGCTGGGTAGCGACGTCGGCCCCACCCTTGCCACTGCGAAAGGTGACATCGAGATCTGCCTCGTCAAAATATCCCTTTGCCCGGGCCAGTTGAAAAGGCGCGAATGCCGGCAGAATTTCCGGTGCCGGTAGCAGGTAGGTGACTTTCTCGGCAGCCATGGCCGGACTGAACGGTAAAGAGAAAAGAACCGCGGTGGCGGCGAATGCAAGCAGGCGTTTCATGAGGGAATTACTCCGGGTATCGTTGGCGACAGATCAGGCAGCGCGTTCCTCGAGCTTGAGGTGTTTGAACAACTGGCTGGCGTATTCGGAGACCTCTGGCATGACTCTTCGCTTGAGAGGCTCGTTGCGATGGGGGAGATCGACCTTGATTTCCGCTGTTATCCGACCAGGCCTTTCAGAGAAGATCAGGATTCGGTCTGACATCAATACGGCTTCCGACAGATCGTGGGTAATCAGCAGCGTGGTCTTTCCCGACTCTCCGATGGTTTTGGCAAAGCTGTTCTGCAGCAATAACTTGGTTTGCGCATCAAGCGCCGAGAACGGCTCATCCAGCAGGATTATTTCCGGATCGATGGCCAGTGTTCTGGCCAGTGCTGCGCGCTGTCGCATGCCGCCCGAGAGCTGGTAGGGAAAGTGATCTGCAAAACCATCGAGGTGACAATGATTCAGTTCTTCCAGAGCTCGCACGCGGCGTTTTGCCTTGCTGACACCGCGAGCTTCCAGACCGAATTCGATATTGGATACGATGTTGCGCCAAGGCAGCAACATGTCCTTCTGCAGCATGAATCCGACATGACTGTTGGGGCCGGTAACGGCTTCTCCGCTGACGAAGACTTCACCCTGTGTTGGCTGGTAGAGACCGGCAGTCATATTCAACAAGGTGCTTTTCCCGCAGCCCGATGGACCCACCACGGACACGAATTCACCTTTTTCGACTGTAAAGCTGACATCCGATATGGCGGTCAGCGACTGACCACTGCCTATCGAAAAGCCCTTGGTGACATTGCGGAATTCAAGCGCCATAGCCATTTTCCGCATAGGCCTGATCCAGCGACTCGTTGATTGCACCCAGTTCGCTGGCCAGCAGTGCCTCATCCCAGTCCTTGCGACCGGATGTCGGCGCCAATACTCCGCGTTCGGTCAGTGCCTTGGCCACGGCGGAAAAATCATGCTCTCCGCTGCCGTAGATTTCCATGAGCACATCAGCCAGTGCGGATTCCTCATCGGTCAGTTTGCGACCTGCACACTGATTGGCCAGCTGTGGCCGCGAGGTGTCCATTGCCCGTTGCGTCAATTGGTTCGAGAAAAGATCCATACTTCCGCCCCTCAATAGTTCAAATAAGAACACAATGTTCACAAATACTATTGCAAGGAAATAGTGCAATGTCAAACATTTTTTCGCAAATACCTTTGCATATTGTTAACAATGCGTCTGAAGCTGATTCCAGACGAGTGCCTGCGCACGGGCTGGCCCATCAGAACAACAGCGGGGCTTGAGGATCGACACGCTGCTCGGCAGGCAGTCGGGTATGGCCTTGCCATGTCGCTATCGAGGGCTTGCGTCAGCGTCAAGAAGGGTTCTCAGTCGTCCGGGCATTCACCTGGCAACGTTGTTCGTCGGGGGAATCGCGCGTGGGACGTGGGACGTGGGACGTGGGACGTGGGACGTGGGACGTGGGACGTGGGACGTGGAGCGTGGAGCGTGGAGCGTGGAGCGTGGAGATGATGCCAAGCCGAGCGTAAGCACGCTCTGGCGGGACATCGATCGCCATGCGGTTCATTGCTGCCATCAGGCTTATCGCACAGAGCTGGACCTGAACGAAGAAGCATCTGCAGCGAATGCCCTCTTCGCTCAATCTTTCGAGGTGAGCCTTACACGGGGCTGCAAACGGATATGCTCATCACTGGCACGGGCACGGGCACGGGCACGGGCACGGGCACGGGCACGGGCAAGCCTACTCCCTGAACCGCCCCAGGCTCAGAAATCGCGCCACGTAGTCGGT
>CBDUIJ010000194.1:0-10719 GCA_965367215.1 uncultured Granulosicoccus sp. | reverse complement strand
GGTTGCCATTACCGTCTTCATCGCACTGATTCTGGCCATCGAATGGGGAACTCGCACTGGATTCATCTCCAACCTGACACTGCCTCGTCCATCCGATGTGTTTGCCACGTTTCAGCAATTGTGGAGCAGCGGACTGTTGTGGCAGCACCTGGCACCGTCCCTGTCGCGTCTGGCGATTGGCTCGGCATTGGGTGTGAGCACCGGTATTGCCATCGGCATACTCATCGGCCTGTTTTCACTGATACGTGCCGGCCTGGTGCCACTGGTCGCCGCCTTGTTCCCCATTCCCAAGATTGCCCTGCTGCCGCTGTTTGTCATCTGGTTCGGCATCGATGAAACCTCCAAGTACGCTCTCATCGCCTTCGGTACCTTCACCCCCACGGTGGTGGCTACGTATGCCGCGGTGGACAACGTGGATCGCACACTTATTCGCATGGGCCAGAGTTTCGGGCTGAGCTGGCTGTCCATCGTGCGCAAGATTGTCATTCCAGGGGCCATGCCGGGAATACTCTCCGGGCTGCGAGTGAGCCTGGCGATTGCCATCATCCTGCTGGTCGCCGCTGAGATGCTGGGAGCCGAATACGGCATTGGTGCCTATATTCTCGAAGCTGGCTCTCTTTACGATCTGGAAAGACTGTTTGCCGGTGTTGTCATACTGTCGATACTCGGTGTACTCATCAGCACATTGATTGGCTGGGTTGAGGGGCAATTGCTGCGCTGGCGGGGGTAAAACAGACAATTTGCAGGCAAAAGCCTGGGACGGAACCACCTGAAACGCATTCAAGGGTGTTGAAGATAATCAAGTTGCACACTTTGTGCACCGCTACCCGTTGACGATGATGGTTTTTCGCTGGTATAGTATCTGGCTGTTCGCGGTTACTTACCGCACATCAATGCGCAAAGTGCCCGATGCAAGTTTGGGCCACAGTTTCAGGACCTGTAATCATGTACGCGGTAGTCAAAACCGGTGGCAAGCAGTACCGAGTAAGCGAAGGTGACCGTCTCAAGGTCGAAACCATTCAGGCGGAAGCCGGCAGCGACGTCACATTGGACGAAGTGTTGATGGTCGGCAGTGGCGAATCCGTCAACGTAGGCGCACCTCTGGTCGCCAACGCCTCAGTCAGCGCGAAAGTGCTGTCTCATGGCCGTGGCACCAAAGTCAAGATCATCAAGTTCCGTCGCCGCAAGCATCATCGCAAGCAGGCAGGACATCGTCAGAACTACACTGAGCTGCAGATCACCGGCATCAACGCCGGCTAAACAGCCCTTCGTACAGAATCCAGTCAGGTAATCAGTCATGGCACACAAGAAAGCAGGCGGTAGTACTCGCAACGGTCGCGATTCAGAATCCAAACGTCTGGGCGTGAAAATGTTCGGCGGTGAGAACGCAGTAGCCGGCAACATCATCGTTCGTCAGCGCGGCACTCGCTTCCACGCAGGCGTCAACACCGGCATCGGCAAGGACCACACGATCTTCGCCAAGACAGACGGTGTTGTGACTTTCAACGTTCGCGGCGCCAACAACCGCAAATTCATTGACATTATCCCGGCAGCCGCTGAAGGCTGAAGCCCTCGGTTACTCCCACGGTAACAAGCAGGACGACAGCGAAACCCGCCCAGTGCGGGTTTTTCTTTGCCCGGACACAATCCCATGAAATTCGTCGACGAAGCCAGAATCAACGTTATTGCCGGTGACGGAGGTAACGGCGCGCTCGGATTTCGGCGCGAAAAGTACATTCCGCGCGGCGGACCCGATGGCGGTGACGGTGGAGATGGCGGCAGCGTCTATCTCAAGGCCACCGAAAGCCTGAACACACTGGCCGACTTCCAGCACCAGCGCACCTACCTTGCCGAACGCGGCGAGAATGGTCGCGGGGCCAACTGCTCGGGCGCTGGCGGCAAGGACTGCATCGTGGAAGTACCGGTTGGTACCGTTGCCACCGATCGCGCCAACGGCCAGATCATTGCCGACCTGCGCCATGCAGGCCAGGTCATCGAAGTGGCCAAGGGCGGCTGGCATGGACTGGGCAACGCTCGCTTCAAGAGCTCGACCAACCAGGCACCGCGCAAGACGACCGACGGCACAGCCGGCGAACGTCGGGAACTGCTGCTCGAACTCCGTGTTCTGGCCGATGTCGGCCTGCTCGGCCAGCCCAATGCCGGTAAATCAACCCTGATTCGCCAGATATCGTCGGCACGGCCCAAGGTGGCCGACTATCCGTTTACCACCCTGCACCCGAATCTCGGCGTCGTCAGCATCGAACCGCATCGCAGCTTCGTGATGGCCGACATTCCCGGACTCATCGAAGGTGCCGCTGAAGGTCACGGCCTGGGCGTTCGCTTCCTCAAACACCTGAGCCGTACCCGCATCCTGTTGCACCTGATCGACGTCATGCCGGTCGATCAGAGCGACCCGGTCGAGAGCGCCGTCAGCATCGTCAAGGAATTGAAGAAGCACAGCGAAGTGCTTTACGAAAAAGAGCGCTGGCTGGTCCTGAACAAGACCGACCTGCTGCCCGAGAGCGATATCGACGAACATTGTGAGGCCATCGTCAGTGGACTGGACTGGAAAGGCCCCGTCTATCGCGTGTCCGCGGCAACTGGTACCGGCACCCGCACACTGGTCGCCGATATCATGAACCACCTGGAACGACTGCGCGAAGACGAAGCAGAGGCTGCCGCAAAAGCGATCAGCAAGGGCAAGCCCAGCTCCGACAAGGAGGACGAGGTTTCCACGGACGATGCGTGACCGATTACGCTCGGCCCAACGCTGGGTCGTCAAGGTAGGCAGTTCTCTGCTGACCGCCGATGGCAAGGGACTGGACCATGCCATCATCGACCAGTGGACGACTCAGATTGCCGCCCTGCTGGCCGATGGCCGCGAGGTAGTCCTGGTATCCAGCGGCTCCATCGCCGAAGGTGTTGCACGACTGCAGCTGGCACAGCGACCCACACAGATCAACGAGCTACAGGCCGCAGCTGCCGTGGGCCAGATGGGGCTTATACGCGCCTATGAATCCGGCTTCGAACGTTTCAACCAGCTGACCGCACAGATTCTGCTGACTCATGATGACCTGGCCGATCGTCGACGCTACCTGAACGCCAGAGGCACTCTGACCACCCTTCTCAAACACCGGGTATTACCCATCGTGAATGAGAACGATACCGTGACCACGGCAGAGATCAAGCTCGGCGACAACGACACATTGGGCGCACAGGTCGCGAACCTCATCGACGCGGACGTGCTGATCCTGCTGACCGATCAGGATGGTCTGTTTGACAAGGATCCGCGCAGCAACCCTGACGCCCGTCTGCTGGAACGTGCCAATGCAAGCGATCCAGCCGTACTGGCACTTGCCGGACCTCCGGGCTCAACCCTGGGTAGCGGCGGTATGCGCACCAAGGTACTGGCCGCAGAAAGGGCTGCGCAGAACGGCACGACGACCGTCATCGCCAATGGGCGCGAACCGGACATTCTGCTTCGACTGCGCAACGGGGAACCACTGGGCACCATGCTCACCAGTGACCAGAAACCTCTGGACGCACGCAAGCGCTGGCTGGCAGATCATCTGCGAGCCAAGGGCACACTGGTTCTGGACGATGGCGCCTGCCATGTACTGCAAAGCCGAGGCTCAAGCCTGCTGGCCGTTGGCGTCAGCCAATGCAGCGGGGAGTACTCTCGCGGCGAGCTGGTGTCATGCGTCAACCTGAGCGGCCATGAAATAGCACGCGGATTGAGCAATTACAACTCTTCGGACACACGCAAGGTGCTGGGTAAATCCAGCGAACAGTTCGAACACCTACTGGGTTTTGCCAGCGAACCGGAACTGATCCACCGGGACAACATGATCGTGTTCCGGTGAATCAGCCCCTGAAGATTCAGAGGCAAGCCAGGTACAACGCCGGGGTCTTGCGACCCCGGAAGGCACTACGCCAGAGCGCGGACCTGTGCGTTGAAACGACTCTTGTATCGAGCCGCCTTGTTCTTGTGAATCAGACCCTTGCGAGCCATGTGATCGAGAACGGGAACGGCTTCCTTGTAGGCTGCCTCTGCCGCTGTCTTGTCACCGGACGCAAGAGCTGTAAAGACTCTTTTGACCATCGTACGCATCATGGAGCGTTGGCTCGCATTGCGTTGACGAGATTTTTCTGCTTGACGGACGCGTTTACGCGCCTGAGCTGTGTTTGCCACGGACTATCCTCTAACTTGACATTACTGAATTCAGCCGCCCATTATCCACCGCCTTTTGCAAGACGTCAACGACAGATTTCATGAAACCGGCAAATCTTGTTCGATCCGGGACCATAGTGGGCCTGATGACCTTGCTTTCAAGGGTGCTTGGGTTTGTTCGTGACCAGGTTCTCGCGATCGTTTTTGGCGCAGGCGCCACAACCGACGTTTTTCTGGTTGCCTTCAAGATACCCAACTTTCTGCGCAGACTGTTTGCGGAAGGTGCCTTCGCCACCGCCTTCGTACCGGTCTTTACCGAGTACAAGGAGACGCGCAGCCGTGAAGCCCTGATCGATCTGGCAGCGCATGTATCCGGCACGCTCAGCATCATTCTGCTGATCGTCAGCACGCTGGGGGTGATGCTCAGCCCGCTGCTGATCATGCTGTTCGCACCGGGCTTCATCGATGAACCAGAACGCTTCGATCTGGCCACCCACATGCTGCGCATCACCTTTCCTTACCTGTTCTTCATCAGCCTGGTGGCTTATGCCGGCAGCATGCTCAACACCTTCGGCAAGTTTGCCGTGCCTTCGTTCACGCCGGTGCTGCTCAACATCTGCATGATTGCCGCGGCACTGACCTTCAGCCCGATGTTCGAGGCCCCCATCGTGGCGCTGGCCTGGGGCGTGTTTGCTGCAGGCGCCGTGCAGCTGTTCCTGCAAGTGCCGTTTCTGCGGCAGATCGGCCTGATTCCACGCCCCCGCTGGGGCTGGAAGCATCCCGGCGTCAGGCGCATCCTGAAACTCATGGCCCCAGCCATTCTTGGCTCTTCGGTGGCGCAGATCAACCTGCTGCTCGACACCATCATCGCCTCCTTCCTGACCGCTGGCAGTCTGAGCTGGCTGTATTACAGCGACCGCCTGATGGAGTTTCCACTGGGCCTGCTGGGTGTAACCCTGGCCACGATCATTCTGCCCAGGCTCTCCCGAGAACACTCGCTCAATACACCGGATGAATTTCGTCGAACACTCGACTGGGCCATACGACTCTTGCTGATCCTGGGTCTGCCAGCCGCCATCGGACTCATGATTCTGGCCAAACCGATGCTGCTGACCCTGTTCGGGTATGGCGAGTTCAAGCCCAGCGATGCCACCATGGCCAGCTACAGCCTGATTGCCTATGGCGCCGGTCTGCCAGCCTTTCTGCTGGTCAAGATCTTTGCCCCGGCCTTCTTCGCCCGACAGAACACGCGGACGCCGGTTCGCATCGGTATCATCGCGCTGGTTGCCAACATGGGCTACAACCTGCTGTTCGTGCTGCCGATGATCTGGATGGACTTCGTGGCCCCTCATACCGGACTGGCACTGGCAAGCTCGGTGGCCGCCTGGCAGCAAGCCATCATGCTGTATCGACGGCTCGAGGCCGATGACATCTACACGATCTCTCCCGGAGTGTGGGCATTCGGGCGTCGCAGCGTGCCAGCCCTGATCGCGCTGACCGCCCTGCTGCTGCTGTGCACGCAGATTCAGTGGCAGGCATTGGGCGCGCTTGGTAGGCTGGGGTCTCTCCTCGGTATAATCGTCGGTGGTGGCCTCGTCTACGCGGCAGGACTACTACTGGCGGGAATTCGTCCAAGACAGCTGGCCAGCCCATGAACCTCCATCCACCCGTCATGACAGCAAACCCATGCAACTGATTCGAGGCCTCAAGAACTGGCCGGATGCGATCGATACCGCCATCACCATCGGCAACTTCGACGGCGCTCACCTCGGGCATCAGGCCATGTTCGACGAGGTGGTCCGTACCGCACAGGAGCGCCAGCTGACGAGCACGGTCATCAGCTTCGAGCCCTTGCCCCATGAATATTTCGTGACGCAGTCTGCCCCTTCCCGGCTGCAGGGGCTGCGCGATCGCTATAACAGCATCAAGGCCTCCGGCATCGATCGACTCCTGCTGTTGAATTTCGATCACGACTTCGCCGCACAAACGGCCGATGACTTCGTCGACAAGGTGCTGATCGACATCCTGCACACCCGGCACATGGTCATCGGCGATGATTTTCGCTTCGGTCACCGACGACGCGGGACCTTCGAGCTGCTGGAAGCCGCCTCGCACTCGCACGGATTCACCCTGCAACAGAGCCCGACCTGTATTTCTGGTAATCAACGCATTTCCAGTACTCGAATCAGGGAACATCTGCACAATGGCGAGCTGGATGAGGCTGCCACCCTGCTCGGCCGTCCCTATCGCATCAGTGGTCGTGTCATTCATGGCGACAAGATAGGCCGCCAGCTCGGCTTCCCCACGGCCAATGTGGCTCTGGGCACTCATCGCCCGGCCCTGCGCGGTGTATTCGCGGCCTGGGCACACGACGAGGACACCGGTCGGCGTCATGCAGCCGTGGCCAACCTCGGGGAACGGCCCACGGTCGGCGGACGCAAACTGCTGCTCGAAGTGCATCTACTGGATGCTGACGAACAACTCTACGGACATCATCTGGCGATTGATTTTCTCGACAGACTGCGCCACGAACAGCGATTTGCCTCGCTGGACGAGCTCAAGGCCCAGATTGCACGCGATGCAGACGCTGCACGCGAACTCATGAGCCACAGATGACTTACACTGATCCACTTTGTACGACTGACGAAGCAAGACACACGTGACCGATTACAAAAAGACGCTGAACCTGCCCAAGACAGATTTCCCCATGCGGGGCAATCTGGCCAAACGCGAGCCGGAAATGCTGGCACGCTGGAACGAGCAAGACCTCTACCAGCACATTCGCGAACATTCGGCGGGCCGCCCCAAGTTCATTCTGCATGACGGCCCTCCCTACGCCAACGGCGATATTCATATCGGCCACGTGGTCAACAAGGTCATCAAGGACATGATCGTCAAGTCCAAGCAACTCGCTGGCTTCGACTCGCCCTACGTCCCGGGCTGGGATTGCCACGGCCTGCCCATCGAAAACAAGGTGGAAGGCCTGATCGGCAAGCCCGGCGCCAAGGTCACCGAGGGTGAGTTCCGCGCCAAGTGCCGTGAATATGCCAGCGAACAGGTGGCCAACCAGAGCACCGAATTCCAGCGTCTGGGCATTCTCGGCCAGTGGCAGGCACCTTACCTGACCATGAACTTTGCCAATGAGGCGAATATCGTCAGAGCTCTGGGCAAGATCATCGAAGCCGGTCATGTCTACAAGGGCACCAAGCCGGTCTACTGGAGCTGGGGCGCCCACTCGGCCGTTGCCGAAGCGGAGATCGAATACGAGGACAAGACCTCGACCGCCATCGACGTACGCTTCGCACCTCGCGACAAGGCCGCCATTCTGAAGACCTTCGGCGCCGAGGATGATGGCAGTGACGTCAACATCGTCATCTGGACCACAACCCCATGGACCATCCCGGGCAACCTGGCTGTCACCTTGCACCCCGAGCTGCAATACGCTCTGGTAGCCGTCAACGGCGAGCGCCTGATCATGGCCGAAGCCCTGGTCGATGATGTCATGACACGTTATGGCTTCAGCGACTACAGCATCGTGGGCACCACCAGTGGCGAATCACTGAACGGCCAACTGTTCAAACACCCACTGTACGAGCGCGATTCATTGCTCATCATGGGTGACTATGTCACCACCGACGCCGGTACCGGTGCCGTCCACACGGCCCCTGATCATGGTGTCGATGACTTCTATGCTGCCAAGGCCCATGGGCTTGGTCTGCTGGATTACGTCAACGATCACGGTGTCTTTCGTGACCACGTCGAACTCTTCGGTGGCGAGCACGTCATGAAGGTCGATGCACACATGATCGAAGAGCTGGAGAGCCGCGGCCGCCTGATCAAACACGAAAAATATCAGCACAGTTACCCATTCTGCTGGCGCACCAAGACTCCGATCATCTACCGCGCCACGCCACAATGGTTCATCGGCATGGACGTTCAGGGTCTGCGCAGCGACACGCTGGCTGAAATCGACAAGGTGAAGTGGATTCCGGACTGGGGTCAATCACGCATTCACGGCATGATTGCCGGCCGTCCCGACTGGTGCATCTCGCGTCAGCGCTACTGGGGTGTGCCCATCACCTTGTTCCTGAACAAGGAAACCGGTGAACTGCATCCGGACACCACCAACCTGGTGGAGAAGGCCGCGGAACGCATTGCCGAACACGGCATTCAGGCCTGGTTCGATCTCGACCCGGCAGACTTGCTGGGCAGCGATGCCGATCAATACGACAAGGTGACCGATGTGCTGGATGTCTGGTTTGACTCCGGTACCTCCTGGATGCACGTGCTGCAACAGGACGAGAATCTGACCTACCCGGCCGATATCTATCTGGAAGGCTCTGATCAGCACCGCGGCTGGTTCCATTCATCGATCCTGACAAGCGTCGCCATCAATCGCCATGCTCCGTATCGTCAGGTACTCACACATGGTTTCACGGTGGATCAGCAAGGTCGCAAGATGTCCAAGTCTCTGGGCAACATCATCGCGCCGCAAAAGCTGTTGAAAACCCTGGGTGCCGACATCGTGCGCCTGTGGGTCAGTTCGACCGACTATCGCGGTGAAATGACGGTATCCAACGAGATCCTTGACCGCATGGCCGATGCCTACCGCCGCATCCGCAACACCGCACGCTATCTGCTCAGTGCCATCGACGACTTCGATCCGGATCTGCATACGGTTGCTCCTGAAGACATGCTGGCACTGGACCGCTGGGCCGTGGATTGTGCGCTACGCACTCAGGGCACGGTTCACGAAGCCTACGAGGCCTATCAGTTCCATACGGTGTACCAGACCATTCACCATTTCTGCGCGGTGGACATGTCGAGCTTCTATCTCGACATCATCAAGGATCGCCAGTACACCATGCCGACCGACAGTCTCGGCCGACGTTCCGCACAGACAGCCATGTATCAGATCACCGATGCCCTGGTTCGCTGGATCACGCCGGTTCTGAGCTTCACGGCCGATGAGATCTGGCAGCATCTGCGTGAACAGTCGGAAACCGACCGCAGCACTCGCTCACCGACACCATTCACCGAAACCTACCTCGAGACGCTGCCGTCGCTGGACGATGACGCCTTGCTGGGCCGAGCTGACTGGCAGGCAATGACGCAAGTACGCGAAGCGGTGTCCAAATCGCTGGAAAACCTGCGAAGCGCCGGCACAATCGGCGGTGCACTGGAAGCCAGTGTTGTCGTCTACGCCTCCGATGCACTGGCACAGACCCTGGCCAAGGTGGGCGATGAGCTTCGATTCATCTTCATCACCTCCACGGCCAAGGTGGAATCACTGGACCAGAAGCCTGCGGATGCGGAACTGCTCAGCGCCAACGGTCTGGAGTTTGCCGTACATACCAGCAAGGCCAGCGGCGAGAAATGCGTTCGATGCTGGCACCTGCGCGAAGATGTCGGCACTGACAGCGAGCATCCGGAAGTCTGTGGTCGTTGCATCAGCAATGTTCACGGCAGCGGCGAACAGCGGTCGATCGCCTGATCATGTCCCACGTATTGCGCTATGGCATCGTGCTTCTGGTCGTGATTTTCGACCAGATCACGAAGATATGGGCTGACCGCTCTCTGGAGATGTACCAGCAGATTCCGGTGACCGGCTTCTTCAACATCACCAAGGCCTACAATTACGGGGCCGCCTTCAGTTTTCTGGACAACGAGGGCGGCTGGCAGCGCTGGTTCTTCACGGCAATCAGCCTGGTCGTCAGCATTGTCCTGTTTGTCTGGCTGTATCGCATGACCCGCGCCGAGCGCTGGCTGAGTGTTGCCATCGCCTTGATTCTGGGAGGAGCCATCGGCAACCTGATTGACCGGGCCGCTTATGGCTATGTCGTCGATTTCATTCAGGTGTACTGGAATACCAGTTACTTTCCCTCTTTCAATATTGCCGATGCCGCCATAAGCTGCGGTACGGTGTTGCTGTTGTGTCTGACGGTCTTCGAAAAGAACGATACGACAGCCGAGAAGAACGAAGACAAGCAAGCGTCCTGATTCAGGACGCTGTCAACGATATTGCTGTTCGGTACAGAACAAGTCCGGGCTGAAGACTCCTGAACACCGGCGCCTGGCGAAGGCAGGCCGGCGCGGTGCAGGAGAGAGCCGCCCCATCAACCAGGATTGACACTCATGAAAATTCTACTCGCCAATCCACGCGGCTTCTGTGCCGGCGTTGATCGCGCCATCGAGATCGTCGAGCGTGCGATCGAGATTCATGGCGCGCCCATCTATGTACGTCATGAGGTCGTGCACAACAAGTATGTTGTCGATGGCCTGCGTGACAAAGGTGCTGTCTTTGTCGAAGAACTGGATGAAGTGCCGGACAATGCCACTGTCATCTTCAGTGCTCACGGCGTCTCGCATGCTGTGGAAAGTACCGCTCACGGCCGTGGCCTGCAGGTATTCGATGCCACCTGCCCGCTGGTGACCAAGGTGCACCTGGAAGTCGTCAAATACGCTCGACAGGGCAAGGAAGTCATTCTGATCGGCCATGCCGGACACCCCGAGGTTGAAGGAACCATGGGCCGCTACGACACCAGCAA
>CBDUIJ010000193.1:0-10736 GCA_965367215.1 uncultured Granulosicoccus sp. | reverse complement strand
GCCTCTTCAAAGGATGCCCGGTCAGTCGGTACGGGTGAGAAGGTATTGGTCTCTGTGGCGAGAGATGCCGTGAATACACGCATGATGCTGAATCGTTTCTCGTCTGGCGTTGTGTGTGAAAAATTCCAGAGTTGTTGTTTACTTGACGGCGCCGACGCCCAGGCCGCGCACCAGATAGCGTTGCAGCCAGGCAAAGAGAATGGCCACGGGCAAGGTTGCCACCAGTGCGGCTGCCATGACGTGATGCCACTCAATGGTGTAGCGACCGGCTACCAGTGAAAACACCTGAATGGGCAGGGTATAGACGTCCTGGCTGCGCAGCAGTGTCAGGGCAATCACGAATTCATTCCAGGCATTGATGAAGGAGAAGATGCCTGTAACAGCGATGGCCGGTAATGCCAGTGGCAGGAAGACCTTGATCAGGGCGCGAGTAGCTGACGCTCCTTCCAGCCAGGCCGCCTCTTCCAGGTCCTTGGGAATGGTGGCGAAATAGCTCTGCAGCATCCACACCGTGAAGGCAATGTTGAAGGCACCGTAGATGAAGACAACGCCATTGGTGTTGTCAACCAGGCCGAGACTGGCAGCGAGCCTGAACAGGCCGATGACCAGCACGATCGGCGAGAGCATCTGTGACACCAGCAGAAACTGACTGAGAAAACCACGAGCCGCAAAACGATAACGATTGAGCGCGTAGGCGAACGGGATGGAGACGGCTATGGCGATCAGCGTCGAGAGAATACCCACATACAAGGAGTTCCATAGCGCCTGACCGAAACCCGTGGCACTCCACATGTCGATGAAGTTCTCCCAGGCCAGGCGACTGGGCCACCAGGTGGGGTTCAGCACTTCCTCGCGCGGTTTCAGGGCCGTGATCAGCATCACGGCAAACGGAAACAGAGCTGCCAGCAGCAGCGGCGACAGAACCAGCCAGGACAGAATGCTGCGCTTGAGTTTCCTGTTCATCGCTTCGCCATCCTGGAGGTCATGAAGACATACAACAGGGTGAAGGCCAGCAGCAGTACGAACATCATCAGCGATAGCGCTGAGGCCTCACCCAGCTTGCCGAAGCGGAAACCGAGTTTGTACAGATAGGTGACCAGAATATCGGTCGAGTTGGCAGGTCCGCCCTGAGTGGTTGCCCAGATGATGGGAAAGGAATTGAATACATAGATGGTATTGAGCACGATCGCGATGTTCACGAACGGTTGCATCAGGGGCAGTGTGATGCGGCGGAAGGTCTGCCAATGGGAAGAACCTTCCAGACGAGCAGCTTCGTAGAGATCATCGGCGATGGAGGACAGGCCGCCGAGGAAAATGGTGACCGTGAACGGTACCGTGACCAGGATGCCGATGACTATCTGTACCGGAAAGGCGGTGGAGGCCTGGGCCAGCCATTGTATATTGGTGTCGATGAGTCCAAGGCTGCGAAGTGCCGAATTGAGCATGCCGCTCTCGCCGTTCAGCGCCCAGCGCCAGACGATGGCGGTCATGGTCAGAGAGATGGCCCAGGGCAGCATGATGATGATGCGTGCCAGGGCGCGACCGTAGAATTCCTGATTGAGTATCAAGGCGACAGGAAAGGCGACCACCAGAGTGCCGCCGACTATCCCGATGGTCCAGATGGCGGTACGCCACAGTGCTCCGAGGAACTCGGGGTCTGCCAGTACAGCGGCGAAGTTGGCGGCCCCGGCAAAACCCTTGAGCATGCCGAAGCGGTTGACGTCACTGACAGAGATGAGGCCGAGTTGATAGATCGGCCACAGGATGATGAATGAGGCCAGCAGGAAGCCGGGCAATACCAGCAGGTAAGGGACTAGACTGTTGCTGCGTGACATTGCCCGACTCTTGCTCTAGTTGGCGAGGATATCGTTGATGCTGGCGGCAGCATCATCCAGTGATTGCTTGATATCGGCATCACCCAGATAGATGCGCTGAACGGCATCGGAGGTCTTCGCGGCAATCTCTTCCCAGCCGGTGATGACGGGCGCAAAGCGTGCATCCGGTAGCAGGGCTGTGAATTCCTTCAGATCGGCGTTGTCGGCAAAGGCTGGTGTTGCGGCCACTTCCCGGTTGACCGGCAGAAAACCTTCGCCGGCGGTGAACTTCTCACGCCATTCTGTGGTGAAGAGCATGTCGAGAAATTTCCAGGCGGTATCCTTGACCTTGGAATTTTCGAACATGATGATGGAGTCGGTTACGCCGTAGGTGCCACGATCTCCGTCGGGGCCTGCCGGAATGGCGGTCACGCCATATTGCAAGTCAGGTGCTTCGTCCTTTATCTGATTCGACAGGAATGGTGCGGTAATCATCATGCCGATCTTGCCCTGCTTGAACAGGTTCTGTACATCTTCACGGCTATAGGAGGTGACGCCCGGTTGTGTTGCATTGGCATCGATCAGCGACTTGTAAAGCTCGGCGGCCTTGTAGCCGGCATCGCTGTCCAGTCCGGAGGTGCCATCGTCATCAATCAGTTGACCACCGTAAGCCCACAAGGCGTAATAGAAATAGACATCGGTTTCTATCTCCTTGCCCTGCAGACCGAATCCGGCAATGTCGTCGCCCAGGGCGGAAATCTTCTGCGCAGCAGCACTGAGGTCCTGCCAGGTCTGAGGAATGGTGTCGATGCCTGCCTGTTCGAACAGGTCCTTGTTGTAGTACATGGCACGTGCCGATGCTGCTACCGGAAGTCCGTAGGTCTGATCATCCATGACGGAGGGGGACAGGAAAACATCGAAGAAACGTTCCTTGAACGCGTCATCCATGTAGTCGTCCAGCGGCGCGGCGAGGCCTTCCTGCACGAAATCGAGTAACCAGCGTGTGCCGATGATGGAAAGGTCGGCATTGGCGTTGCCGGAAATGTCGGTGGTGAGTTTCTGCAGCAGAACATCCCATGGCACCACTTCTATCTGTACATCGGTATCGGGGTTCGATTTTTCGAAGGCGGCTGCGGCTTCTTCGAAATACGGACCGGTTTTCGAACTGTATTCCGCGACAGTGACACGCAGAGTGTCAGCGCTGGCCAGTGACGCACCCAGCGCCAGTGTCAGGCTCAGAGCGGTTTGTCGGAGCAAGGCTTTGTGCATTGAATTCTCCCAATCCTGTAAACGGTGCCCAGACGTGCAGTCGCAAGAAGTCCGGACCAATGTCGAGTTTTATAACGTAATTTAATTTCACGTTATCGAAATCCTACCGGACTTGATGCTATTTGTGTTGTAAAGTTACTTGCAAGTCATCGATACGACAGCCATGGAGTCCCGACAAGCATCATGTTCGAGTTAGCAGGCCGCAGAGTGGTCATCACCGGCGCAGGCGGTGGCGTGGGTCAGGCACTGGTGCGCAAGTTCATTGGGCTTGGCGCTGAGGTGGTGGTCTGTGATCTACCCGAGGCATCAGGGAATCTGGATGCCTCGCTGGAGCAACACTGTTTCGACATGAGCGATAGCGCGGCGGTGGAGGCGGCGGCAAGAGAAATTGCCGCCGCCGGTAGTCCCTATTGCGTCATCTCGAATGCCGGCTGGACGCGCGCGGAGACGATGGAGGATCTGACCGTTGCCGCGCTGTCGCAGGAACTGGATCTGAACTTCCGCGGGGCCGCCGAATTCACGGCCAGTCTGCTGCCGGCCATGCGTGGTCGTGATGGTGGCGGCAATTTCGTGTTCATCGCCTCGGTCAATGCGCTGATGCATTACGGCAACCCGGCCTATGCCGCGGCCAAGGCGGCGCTGGTCGCCTGGTCACGAGCCATCGCCACCGAAGAAGGCAGGCACGGCCTGCGAGCCAATGTGATCGCTCCGGGCTCCATTCGTACACCAGCCTGGGATCATCGCATTGCCAGTGATCCGAGCGTACTGGAGCGGGTGTCTCGACTCTATCCATTGGGGCGAATGGTCGAGACTGAAGAGGTCGCCAATGCCGCAGCCTTTCTGGCCTCGCCACTGGCCAGCGGCATCACGGGCACTGTCTTGCCGGTGGACGCCGGGCTCGGTGCCGGAAGCCTGCCATTCATAGAAGCAATCAAGGCCTGACAGGGCAGCGGAACAGATTCATGGCAACACTCGAACTGAGGAATATCGGCAAGCGATTCGGCAGCCAGACGGTCATCGACAAGCTGTCCCTGTCGATCAACGATGGTGAATTTGTCGTACTGGTGGGCCCGTCCGGGTGCGGTAAATCGACACTGCTTCGCATGATTGCGGGCCTGGAGGACATATCCGCCGGGGATCTGCTGATCGATGGTCAAGTCTCCAACCAGACACCTCCGCAGCGGCGCGACATTTCCATGGTGTTTCAGTCCTACGCTCTGTTTCCGCACATGAGCGTACGTGACAACATCGCCTTTGGTCCTGAGGTGCGCGGTGAGGATGCCGCCGAGACTGCGCGACGCATCGAGAAGGCCAGTCAGGTGTTGAACCTGGCTGATTACCTGGACCGCAAGCCCGGACAACTCTCCGGTGGTCAGCGTCAGCGTGTGGCCATGGGGCGCGCCATTGTGCGTGATCCCAAGGTGTTCCTGTTCGATGAGCCCTTGTCGAACCTGGATGCGAAGCTGCGAGTCCAGATGCGCACAGAGATCAAGTCACTGCATCAGAAACTGGGCACAACGATTGTCTATGTCACGCATGATCAGATCGAGGCCATGACCATGGCCGATCGTATCGTTGTCATGAACGGCGGGGTCATCGAACAGGCTGGTACGCCGCTGGAACTCTACGACAAACCAGCCAGTCGCTTTGTGGCAGGCTTTATCGGATCACCCTCCATGGGCTTTCTGGATGGCACGTATGAGCAGGCCGAGGGGCGTGCTCAGGTCCGGCTGACGGATGGTGTCTGTGTGCCGGTCAATGCATGCAGACTTGAGTGTGGTACAGCAGTTACCATAGGCATTCGTCCCGAGTGCTTTCGTCGTGATGCACAAGGGCCACTGGCGTTCGATGTGGAAGTCGTCGAGCCGACCGGACCGGAGATTCATGTGTTTGGCCATGTAGGGGAAAACGAGATCCGAACGGTTTTTCGGGATCGCGACCTGCCGGCTGCCGGCTCGCGCCTGACCCTGTCGGCAGATGCGCAGGATGTCCATGTCTTCGAATACGAATCGGGCAGGCGGCTGGCGTCTTGAGTCCAAGCTTGCCTGAGAAAAGTGATGCGTCCCTGTCTGCCAATTCGCCGGGAACCATCGACATTGTCGGTAGACTGCGCAATCGACTGACCCTGGGAAAGGAGGCCGAACGGCGTCTGGTCGAGACGATTCTGGCCGACCTGCAGTTTGCGGCGCATGCTTCCATTGCCGATATTGCGGTGCGTGCCGGTGTCAGCGAGCCAACCATCACGAGACTGGCACGAGCGCTGGGCTTTGCCGGCACCCGTGACATGCGCATCCATCTGGCGCAGGCGCTGGCCATCGGTGGTGCCTACTTGCGTAAAACGCCCCCGGCATCCGATGACAGTTCGTCATCGGCCAATTCGGTGGCCGCCGTGGCCAAGGGCGCGCATGCGGCACTGGAATTGATGACTGTCGGCCTGGTTGACACCGATATCGAGGCCATGGCTGAGAAAATTGCCGGTGCCGGACAGATTCTGATCTGCGGTACCGGTGGTGGCTCGTCGATGGCTGCCGTCGAATTGCAGAACCGACTGTTCAGGCTCGGGCTCAAGGTGGTCTCGCAAACCGATCCACAGCTGCAGCGCATGAATGCCTCGGTACTGGGCGAAGGGGATGTGGTCATCGGATTTTCGCTCTCTGGCAAGGCGCAGTCGGTTGTCGATGCACTGAACATTGCCGGACAATACGGGGCCTACTCACTGGCAGTGACCGGTCCGGAATCCTTGCTGGCCGGCAATGCCGATGCCCTGCTGCCCCTGCATTTCGAAGAGGACGGCAATATCTTCAAGCCGTCGTCGGCCCGTTATACTCTTCTGGTGGCTGTGGATATCATAGCCATGGCCACTGCCCATATCATTGGCTCCAGCGCTATCGAATCACTAAGGCGAGTTCGCCAGAGTCTGGCAAGTCGGGATATTCTCGACCCCAATCTGCCATTAGGAGACTGAAACTGAACATGAAAGCCAGCAAAGCAGATACACCCTGCGTTCTCGTCGACCTGGACATTGTCGAACGCAACCTGCAGGCCGCACAGCAGCTTTCCGAGTCCATGAGCCTGCCCTTGCGACCGCACATCAAGACACACAAGTTGCCGCGCTTCGCCAAACGTCAGATTGAGCTGGGTGCTCGCGGCATTACCTGTCAGAAGCTGGGCGAGGCCGAAGTGATGGCAGAGGCCGGTATCGATGACATCTTCATTTCCTACAATCTCATCGGTGCCAGCAAGCTCAAGCGGCTAAAGGCTCTGCATGAGGCCATCACGATCTCGGTGACGGCTGACAATGCCTTCGTGGTCGATGGTTATGGCGCCACATTCAATGACGGCAAGCACAAGCTTCCGGTAGTCATCGAGATCGATACCGGCGGTGGTCGTTGCGGGGTGCAGAGCGCCAAGAAGGCAGTGGCACTGGCCAAACGCATCAAGGCATTCAAGGGTCTGACCTTCGCCGGCATCATGACCTATCCGCCAAGAGGCGTCATGAGTGAAGTCAATGCAAGCCTGTCACGTGTCAAGGAGGCCTTGCTCAACGAAGGCCTGAAGGTCAAGCGTGTTTCCAATGGCGGCACTCCCGATCTCAAATCTGCCGGGGAAGTCACGCTGGCCACCGAGCACCGCCCTGGTACCTATATCTACAACGATCTGATGCAAGTCTCGTTCGGCCATTGCGAACTGAGTGACTGCGCACTGACCGTATTGGCAACTGTCATCAGCTGTCCGACTGAAGGGCGTGTGGTCATCGATGCGGGGTCCAAGGCGCTGGCTGCCGACACGTCTGCCTCACCGGGCTATGGGCATGTGCTCGAGTATCCCGATGCCGTGGTTCAGGCGCTGTATGAAGAACACGGTGTGCTTGATTTTTCCCACAGTGAAACCAGCCCGGAAGTCGGCGACAAGATTCGCATCATTCCCAATCATGTCTGCGTGGTGAGCAATCTGTTCGATAGCGTGCACCTGATGCGTAACGGCATTATCGAAGAGACCGTGGAAGTTGCTGCGCGTGGGCGAGTCAGCTGAACCCTGGTGGGTCGAGCAATGCCATACACAACAGGAGTCTTGCATGAGTTATGACAACAACCCCTTTCCGGTTGCTGATCAGGATCGACATGAAATCTGGGAGATGCTCGTCAGACGGGATATCCAGGCATTCGTCACACAGGACTGGTCGCTGGTAGAGGACGATTTCGTGGCCGATGGATTCTTCGGTCTGCATGCACATAATCTGGGGAACCCCGACGGTTGGCGTCTGGCGTTTCCGACGCTGGATGTCTATCGGGACGAGTGGTTACGCCAGGCCGCTACCAGCGCGGCGACCGAATACGATGAACCATTGGGAGATGCGTTGTTCCGTATCACTCATATGCGAGATATCGAGATCGACGGGACGCGGGCCGTGGTTCACAAGAAGTTCGATGGTCGCATCCGCAAGCGCAATGGCGAACTCGAGCATTTGCAGTGGCAGACGCTGTATTTCTGTACGAAGCAGGATGCCCACTGGAAAATCAGCAGCTTCGTCGGTTACCTGCCTCATCCCATGAAAGCTTGAGAACTCAAGGGCCTCTTTTGTAGACTAAGGTCCTGCCTCAATCTGACGAATCCCCACGATCATGTTTGCAATGATTCTCCGCCGGCCCGCACAGTGTCTGTTGTTGCTGTGCCTGGTGATGTCAGGCCTTGTCGGCTCGGCCCATGCCGCCTTCCCCGATGCCGTGGACGGCCAACCCTTGCCCAGCCTGGCACCGATGCTCGAACGCGTCATGCCTGCTGTGGTGAACATCTCCACCCGTGGTCCGATGCCGCGGCGCAATCCATTGATGGATGATCCCTTCTTTCAGCGCTATTTCGGTATTGCTCCGGAGGAGGCACCGTCACAGAGTCTGGGCTCGGGCGTGATCATCGATGCCGCCGAAGGCCTGGTCATCACCAACAATCACGTCATCGACAACGCCGTGCAGATACTGGTGACGCTCAACGATGGTCGAGATGTGGATGCCACGCTGGTGGGCACCGACCCGGAAGCCGATGTCGCACTGATTCGTATCGAGGCGACAGGGCTGACACAACTGGAATGGGCCGATTCCTCCGAGCTGCGTGTCGGCGACTTCAGTGTCGCCATCGGCAACCCCTTTGGTCTTGGGCAGACGGTCACCTCCGGTATTGTCAGTGCGCTGGGGCGCAGTGGCCTGGGCATCGAGAACTTCGAGGATTTCATCCAGACAGATGCCTCCATCAATCCGGGTAACAGTGGTGGCGCCCTGGTGAACCTGCGCGGCGAACTCATCGGCATCAATACCGCCATTGTCGGGCCCAGCGGCGGCAATGTCGGCATCGGTTTTGCCATCCCCGCCAATATGGCATCCGATATAGCCGAGCAGCTATTCGAGTTCGGTGAGGTACGTCGGGGTGCGCTGGGTATTGCCGCACAACCCCTGACTCCCGAACTGGCTGATGCCTTTGGGGTGGATTCACGCTTCGGCGTGGTCGTCGGTCGTGTTCAGGAAGGTTCGCCGGCAGAGAAGTCGGGCCTGCGTGCGGGTGATGTGATCACGGCAATCGACGGCAAGCCCGTGCGTGACGTGCGCGGGGTGCGCAATCGAATCGGCCTGGTCAGGCTGGGTGAACAGTTGCGGTTGGACATCACGCGCGACAAGCAGCCACAGACGCTGACGGTGACGGTGGAAGCGTTGCCGGTGAGCAATCCTCTGGCCTCCGGCGCACGCTTGCTGGAGCGTGAATCGCGCAATGGGCGACGCTACGTGGTCATCGAATCGGTCCGCTCCAACAGTGTGCTGGACCAGGTGGGTCTGCAGGCCGGGGATATCATCCTGTCGATCAACCGGCAGGGAGTGGGGACTGTGGCGGATATCGAAAAGATTGTTGCCAAGGCGGGTGATGAGCTGTTGCTGTTGGTGCAAAGGGGCCGCGCGACCAGCTATGTCACCATTCCCAACTGAGTTCCTCAGTTGCTTTGTCTGAAGCGCTTGCGCATCTGAGTGCAGCAAACGGTTGTCGAGAGTCTGAAACATTTTTTTCAGACTGAGTGTCAAGAATTTTCAGCGTGTTCGTTATCCACAGTGAACGGGCAGAACACATAGCGGTTCTGTCTGGCACTGATCATTTCCATGGATAGCGATATGAAAAAATCACTCTCACTTGCCGTACTTGCTGTCGTCAATCTGACAATTCTGTTTACGGCCAGCAGTGGCAACGCTGCTGATTTCGGCTATGCCGACCTGGTCTACCTTCGTGATGACTGCAAGGACGCATCACTGCTTGGTGGGAAGGCGCAGCTGGATGGTTTTGCTGTCGCACTCAGCTACGAGTACTCGCCGTATCAAGTAGCAGCCGATTTGTCCCCTGGAGCAAGCCTCTCCCTTTTTGATGGTGTAGGGCTTGTAGTATTTCTGCGCAAGGATCTGTCCTGATCAATCGCATGCGCCGGTGTCTAACCGGCAACTGCTGACAATCACGACACCCCCTCTATTAACCAACCCCGTCCGACTTCGCAGTCTGCTGGCTGTGAGAAACCCTGCACCCTGGAGAAAATGCCATGAAACCCGTATTGACACTATGTGTACTGTCTACCTTGATCTTGAGCGCTTGTTCGGAAGAATCCACAAGCCGTATTCAGAATGATCCCGAACCGCCAGTCATTCCCGGACTTGACACAATAGGGTCTGATATCCCCGGACCGGACATCCCCGGACCGATCACACCCGGCGCAGGCACTGTCAGCGCAGCTCTGATCAATGGTAATGACCTTCAATCCATCGATAGCTTCTGGTCATGTCAGGACCCATCTGACCCCGGCGTCCCAACAGAGCTTGCCTTTTTCTCCAGTGGGCAAATGATTCTGGTTGAAGGCGACGTTGAAGAATATATGGAATGGGAGCTCGAAGGCGACGCTGTCAACTTGTTTCTGGATTCTCAGTTCTTTGTCAAGCTGAGTGACTTTCGATGGTCAGCTGGAAATCAGCAATTCGCTTCCGTGTATGCGTTCTACGATGGCAGCAGCGGCAATCTGAACTGCGAAAAGATGTTTCTCAGTGATGACGCCCCCGACGAGTCAACGAATCCAGGTGGCGGAGACGTGTCGCCGGGTGAGCAGGCTTATATCCTGAATTCTGTGCAAAACGGTGAGCTTGCCGATATGTGGGCATGCGAGACCTCATCGGGTGACAGTCTGTGGTTCGCTTTTCTGGCAGAAGGTCAGGGTGGCTTGCTGGAAGAGAACTACTATCCTGACGGCATCGATTTCACCTGGAATTTCCGTGGTGACGATGTAGTGATGACTCTGGTTGACGGCAATCAGGCGCAATTATCGAATGTGGTGGTTGATTCCTACTACCTGGATTCAGACTCCCTGGTGATGAATGGTGGGCAAGTGGGCTCCCTGGCGTGTGACAGAGAGTCGATCTAGTGACATGAGTCACTGACGGCCTTTCAAGAAGTCCGAGGAAAGGGGGAGGCTTGATGCTTCCTCCTTCTTTGTTTGAGCGTCTGGTGGCAGGTTCTGCTTGTGAGCAATGCCGGACAAGGCAAGGACAAGGCAGGGCCAATGACCAGGAAGGGACGTATGAAGTTCGGAAAGTTCAGAGATCGAAGGCCTCACGGGTCAGGCCCCTGGATTCCATGAAG
>CBDUIJ010000192.1:0-10786 GCA_965367215.1 uncultured Granulosicoccus sp. | reverse complement strand
ATCGTTCCTGTTCAATGTATCTCTCAATGCGAAATCGTTCGCATTTGCCGTCACTTCATGTTTAGGCAAGTCCCTCGCATACGCAATGGAATGACTAACAATAAACAGGCAAAAACAAATGATCATTCTCATAATAATTCTCTGAAGGAAACCGTGATATTGACTTTTCGGGCATCTGCTAAACACATTGATACCTGTCCAAAGTCTCACTGATAGACTGCCTCACCGCACCCATGCCATGCAGAAGCACGCGTAATCTGGTTGCAAAGAGTGTGCGCGAATTTTGACCCAAGTGTTCTTGTATCCACGAGAACTGAGGGCGTTTCAGAATATTCATGCTTCCAGGCGGCTCGTTCGTGAATCCAACATCCGTCTGAACATCACTGAGAATCTCACCGTCCACACTATAAATAGTGGTGTTGTTTGCGGATGTCTCATAGTCTATCTGTAGCCCTGCCGCTGACTCTGGTGTTAATGCAGCGGGATTGAATACGACGGCTTCCCCGCCACCAGCACCTGCTGCAGCCGTTGCAAGCCCACCTCCTAGTGAATGGCCAACGAAGGTAACCGTACTTGATGAAGGAACCTCCCCTGCTAACAAGCGAGCAAGGCTCACTGCTTTTTCATAATGAAACGCAGAAAAACCGAACTCTTGTTCAATATTTGACCACCAATCCCCAACGCTCGTGAAATCAGTGCCAGCAAAACTCACGACGTATTCGTCATTCTCTCTGTCATAGAAAATTTCTGCGTGAAATGACCCCTCGTGCAAATCACCAATCTCCAGATTCAACTCACCAAGATCAGCCTCCACAAACCTCGTGCTGCAATCCGCATCCACGTAGGCACACTCCGCAACCTCGGCATAATCGCGAGTCCTGAGCAAGGAGGTACAGTCCTTCAGAGGGTCGATGCAAGGAGCATCCGTCTCTGATGCATCAACCGCCTTGTACGTTCGTTCCGACCCCGAGCCATGGTCCTGCAACGCCCCGGACCACCAGGCTTCATCAAGCTCCTGCCCCGTGACAGTACTTCCTACGACCAGCTCCTTGCCTGCTTCCTGCAGAAACTCCGAGGCCATGCCTGCTATCTGCCCCATGCGGGCCAGAGCACCGATTGCAATGTCCCGATTGGAGCCGGATGCCTTGCTCTGTACGACGTATTGTCTTACCTCATCTCGAGTCGTTGGCTGACCGTCGTTGAAATCTTCCAGAATCCCGCTCATCCATTTGACATCAACCAGACGTCCCGTCTGATCGTATTCAGACTCAAGCAGGTGGGTCGTTGCATCGCGTTCCAGTGTGTACTGAATGCTGGAGGGATAGCCCAACTCACCCTGTGCCAACACGGTCAGGACATCGTGTGGATAATGCTGCGTGTGGGGTGCCGCATCACGCTGGCTTTGCGCCGTGTCAAGCGAATCAGCCGCCGGCTGAACGGATATCTCAGCGTCTGGAGCAAGCCTCTCCACATTCTCGACTTGCCCTCTGGCATCCAGCCTCCATTCGTACACACGTTCAACGCCGTTTCCGAATAGCACACGCGTCGTGCCTTCGTTCTCTTCAGCTCCCGCCGAATAGGCCAATGTCAGCGTGGGAGGGCCTCTTTCACGGCCATTCGAACGAATATTGCTGCCCCGACTGTAACTGATTGCTCGACCCGATTCGTCATAGCGCCAGCGAGCCAGAATTCGTCCCATGCCATCCAGGCGCTCTGTGAGCAGTGCATGGTTCAGCGTGTCGTGATACTGGTAACGGCGTCCGGAATTGCTTTCCGTCCCTGATGGATAATCAACCGATACGAGATTCTGGTTCTTTGAATACCCGAACTGGACTCGTCCTCCGTCAGGTAGCTCGACGTTCTTCAGGTGACCGGGCGGTATGAAACCTTTCGCTGGATCATAAACGGGCAAACCCACCCTGCCAGCTGCATAGTGAAATTGCAGAGATCGGCCCTGGCCATCCGTAACAGAATGAAGTCGCCTCTCCCGGTACATCAGACTCAAACGATCTCCGTCCGGGAAGGCAATACTGGTCGGGAAAGACCCGAAGAAGGTCAACCGGCGTCCATCCGGCAAGTACCAGATGTATTCGCTATCGGTGGGCTCGACGACGTACCCATCCGATTCATCCCTGGCCTTGAACAGCTTTCCCTGCCGAAGAAATTCGATCAAGCGTCCGTCAGATTGTTCGATCCGGCGGATATCGTCGCCATCAGCGGACAGCACAATCGCGTAGCTGTGTCGCCAGCCATTACCCAGCCCGAAATTGACCGCTGCATGGGCGCTGTTGTAGTGCCTTGCCAGAGACAGATGCGAACCTCCCAGTCGCACATCGATCTCGCTCTGGTATTTATTGCCCGACACCACATCAATCGGATTACCGACATGCTGTGTGCGTGATGAGTCAGGGGCATTGCTGCCCACATCGTGGCTGGCACCACACGCCGGTTGCCCGGTAGAGGATGCAACAGGGCATTCCAGAGAAACGCCGGAAGCCTGAGGGATGTTTGATAACAGTGCGCATAGCAGCGCTGTCACAGGTGCACGCCACCTGGCACGAGTCCATTCCATTTCAGTTACCCAATCCTTGGTAAAGTCGTCATTCGTTCTGACGGCAAACTAGCGCGACTTGTCTTCACTGACAAGAAGCACATGCCGGAAAAGCCAATCACATCATGGATTGGCTTCGAAAACCTGCATTTCGAACGGTATCAGGCTCGGCAGGCTTCACGCCCGCAGCCTTGCTGGTCTGGTGATGAACCGACCGGCTACTGGTCAGCGAACAGGCCCTGCTCGCCGACCACTCGGCAGTATCAGCTCAGAACGTGAATGGTTCTTCCAGCGATCAGGTCGGCGACAGCCTTGCCGAATTCCGCCATGTGTGCGGATGCAGAATGCGCCTTCAGGTCATCCATGGTGGCCCACTTTTCGATGACAACCAGAGAGTCAGGACCGATCTTGCTCTGCGATGCGCCCGCGTTTTCAGCATCGGTGACAGGCTGGTATTCGATGCAGCCAGTTTCCGCGTGCACCTGAGGAACGACCTTGGCAAGAGCTGCCATCAGGTCAGCGCCCTTGCCGGGCTTTGCAGTAAGAATTGCGACAACGTGAATCATGAGTTTCTTGAAAAATGGATTAGTCGTGGATCGAGTGCGCATGTTAGCAGGCTGGAACACGTTCTTCGCTTGCGTTTCACAAGCCCCCAGCGCTGTAGACAGGACTACAATGGCGCGCTCGCCTGTCTCACACCACACAGGCCAAAGCCCGGAAATATCAATGCAAACACCCTCACCCTCTCAAGGCGCTGCCATCGGCGGTTCAGTTCTGAGCATGTTCGCCTTGCTGTGGCTGGCTGGTCTTTATCTGCGTATTCCTGTCCTGGCCGCGCCACCACTGGCCACCGACATTGCAGCTGATCTGCTACTGGGCCCGGTCTCCATCGGCGCATTGACCCTTATCCCTGTCTTGCTGGTGGCCTTGGGCGCCATACCGGGTTCCTGGCTCATGGAGAAGATCGGCGTACGCCCGGCGCTGATCACCGGCATGTTGTTCATGGCGCTCATGTCAGCCGCCCGTGGTCTGGCCGACTCGGCCCCCTCCATTCTAGTGCTCACCGCCCTGATGGGCCTGGGAATCGCGGTCATGCAGGTCGCCTTGCCGAGTATTGTCGGTCGTTGGGCACCTCGCCACCTGGCACTTGGCAGCGCCATCTACATGAATGCCATGATGGTAGGCGAGTTTGCCGGAGCAGGCCTGACTCTACCGCTTGTCATGCCACTGGCAGGTCACGATTGGCGAATTGCCATCGCGCTGTGGTCAATACCGGTTTTTGCCATCGCACTGCTACTGCTGATTCCACCCTCTACGGGCAAGCCTACCCCGGAACGAAATCGTGACTGGCAACCTGACTGGCGAGACGCTCAGATCTGGCGCCTGGGTTTGCTGACAGCCGGGTCGGTCATCATCTTCTATGCCATCAATGCCTATATGGGCAGTGTGCTGGACGCGCGCGGTGAATCGGAATCATTGCCTGTTCTCCTGGCAGCATTCAACTTCAGCCCGTTCATCGCATCGGTGGTCATGCTGGTGATGGGGGAACGCTGGATAAGGCGTGATGCTCCCATGGTGATTTCAGCAACCGTTGGCGCCTTCGGCTTCATCGGCTTTCTGTTGTTGCCTGGCTGGGCAGGCATGGTATCAGCCGTTCTGGCAGGTTTTGCGGCCACCATCGAACTGATTCTGCTTGTCTCCCTACCGCCTGCCATTGTCAGCGGCGGCGCCATTGGCCGATTGACATCCGGCATGACGACCATTGGCTACGGTATCGCCTTTCTGCTTCCTCTGCTGGGTGGCTTCATCGCCGAGATGCTGGGAATGGAAAGCCTGACGCTGGTGCCAGCTGTCATCTGCGCCGTTGGCAGTATCTGGTTCGGTTTCGGCATCAGGAACATGCTGAACCACCCACCGGCTTCGGCGTAGTAACTATAGCTCGAGCAAACGACTGACCACACGCACGCGCAGCGTTCTGCTTCTTCCAAGCAGTTTGAGAAACATTGATATCACGAACCTTGCAACAGGGCTGCGTGTAGTCATCGCCCGACGCGCACGCTCGCTGAAAGTGATCGTGGCGCGACCCGCCGCATGACGTTTCAATCCATAACCTTCCAGGTCGTCCTCGATGATTCGCCTGGCCAGATCTGCAGCATCGGAGATACCCAGGTTCATGCCATGACCGCCAACCGGCGAATGGCAATGGGCAGCATCTCCAACAAGATAGACAGACCCATAGCTGTATTGTTGAACCTGCCGTACTGAAATCTTGAAAGTACCTGCCCGATGCGTTCGAGTCACCTGAATGGGCACCGGTATGGCCTTGATGGCATCATCGGTATTGGAAATGATCCGCACTCGTTTCGCACCCAGCGGTGCAACAACGGCAACACGCCCACCTTTCAGACGGAACACACTGAATGTGGAGGTGTCCCAGTCCTCCACATCCACGTCGGCAATCGACCATAGCTCGGGCAAATCGAAGCCTTCAAAAGCCATGCCGATGCTTCTACGAACGTTGCTGCGCACGCCATCAGCACCCACCACCAGATCATATTCCTTGACCTCTTTGCCACCTTCACCGGAACACAGGGTGGCAACGGCATGAGAATTGTCGAGATTCAGTGAGACCAGCTCGACCTCATGCTGGACGACAACGCCGGCGTCCTGCAGCGCGGCCTTCAGAATGGCTTCTGTTCTGTCCTGAGGCAGACCCAGAAGCATCGCACCCGACCCCTCGTCTGCGACCAGCGGCAGGCGAGTGGTCAGCGTCTTGTTGACATGGAAAGCCACTGACTCATACACCATGGCCTCCTTGCGTATCGCCTCGGCGACTCCGGAAGGTTCGAAGATTCGCATGCTCGAGGGCAAAAGACCCACAGCCCGCGCAAACGTCGACCCGGCAGCGTTCTTTTCGATGATGTCCGGTATCAGGCCTTGCCTGGCCAGTTCGAGTGCCACCGTCAGCCCGGCCGGCCCGGCCCCCACAACCAGTACTCTTTTCATGCCCTTCTCCCTGGAAGTGACGACAAGACAGGCACTTGGGCTCCATTGGATGGGGTGGAGTTGCCATCCAATGACTCGAACCCGCACCCAGTCAATGGACGTTCCGTTCGCACAGTATAGAGAGATTCGAACATTCGACTCCAGTTACAGTTGCGCGTGGTCGTACTCTAATCGTATTGCTGCAGATATTGCCTCGCCAATGCGACCGTCACGGGTACAAAGACAGGCGCCAGTTCCTGTGCGATCTCGACTTCAACATGACTGCCGATCCAGGCGCAAAGGGCCATGCGACGCAGCATGACAAAGGTATCCATCTCGCCCTCATCCTCGGCCGACAGCATGCGCCTCTTGCGATAGCCCTTGATCCACGCCGTTTTCAAGGCAGGCACCTGAGGATGATCCTCCATGAAACTGATCGCGGCGGCAAAGTCGTACATGAACCACCCTGATCCGCAGTCATCGAAATCGATCAGTCGGGTGGCACCATTATCTATCAGCAGATTGGCCAACCTCATATCAGCGTGAATCAGACCGTATCGTTCGCGACCTACACCGTACGCCTGCAACTGCTGCACGATTCGCCGTTGTAATCGCTCCAGTATTTTCAGGGATTCAGCGTCCATTGTGGGCGCCTCTCGCCAATCACCCCACAACGGGTTTTCACCGAATACCGCGTCACTATCCCACACCAGGCGTTCGAAATCGGGGGGTTTGGGCCATGCCAGAGAATGCAAGTGAGTGCATGCGGCGATCTCACCCAACTCCTCGAAGGAGGAAACCAGATCCTGTGTGGGGTGTGGCTCGATGCCCTCGATGAATTCGAACAGAACCAGATAGCGCGCTCCGGGCATGCCATCCACAGCCCACTCTTGTACTACTTCACCATTGTTCCCGGTGATCGAATCCGGAGTTCGCACGCCCCCGTTCACTTTCAGATCCGCCATCCAGGCCAGTTCCGACAGAATCGCCTGGCGCGAGTGATAGCCCTGTCGATGAACCCTGAGAACGGCCTTGTAACCATTCTCTGCCTCCACCAGAAAGGTGGCGTTTTCTGAAATGTTGATCAGTCGAGCAGTGGCGGACTCTGGCAGCGGCCAGAGAGGCAGAGCCTCTGTCGCCAGAACCTGTACACGTTCCAGGAACTGCTCGTGCGTCAACTGTACCTCTTGCAACATTCATCCATTCCTGACAGTGGCGACTGATGGCGATGTCGCAGAACACCAGACAACTCAAGCGGGATGAAATGATAACCAAGAATCGTCAGCTCATGAGAGTTTGTGCTTTCCCGGGCTCATGACCCTTCCATTTGCAGGGAGATATCAATCACGATGAACTCAGCCGGACGCAGCAGTGCCAACATGACCTGAATACGCAATCGTCCCTGCAGAACATCCTGCTCTGTCATGGTTTCTCCCAGTCCCAGCTTGACCGCGTAAGCATGGTCAGGCTTGCTCCCCCTCAACCCTCCCTGCTTCCAGATATCGTCGAGAAAACGACTGATGACTGTCTTCATCGCCGTCCAGGTGCGCGCGTCGTTGGGTGAAAAGACATATGCCTTGGCAGCGCGACGGATCGATTGTTCTACCATGATCGTGGTACGGCGCACGCTGATGTATCTCCACTGATTGTCGTTGCCATCCAGCGTACGCCCTCCCCAGACCAGAACCCCTCTGCCAGCGAAGGTTCGAATGGCATTGATGGACTTGCCCTGAGGCGAGACATTCAGGTCCTGCTGATCGTCATCGCTGATGGAAACAGCAGGCCTGGCTATGCCATTCAGACTGACATTGGCCGGTGATTGCCAGACACCACGGCCTGTATCGACGGACACGTACAGCCCGGCTACAGCGCCTCCCGGTGGTGTCAGGGAAAGAAACTCGCTGCCTTGTCGAACGAATTGCCGATAAGCCGAGCTACGCTCGCGCAACGCTTCATCGACACTCTCATCACTCCACTCTGGCTCTGTTGGTGAAAGTTCCGGCTCATCCCTCCCTGTCAGAATCTTCAGCAATGTCTGCGTTTTTCTCGCGTCCGGGTCAACGACCGCGCCACTCTCGACATCGACAGGGACGCCGAGCTCCTTGGCAATGACCTCCGCCAGCGCCGAACGGCTCTGACTATCCAGATTACGGAAGGTTGGGTCAGAGTAGGTCGGAGAAGTCGAATACAACCACGGATAATAGGCAGCGCCATAGTCCAGATGATTGCTGCCCAGCGCTCCCCGATACTCGGCGATACAGTCCACACCCTGGCGACGCGAGCGGTAGCCATCGTAAACATCAAGAATGGCGAATCTGCTTCCGCTCCTGGCGCAATGTGCCAGCACCGCCTGCTGCACCGTGACACATTCGGCGAGCGAATCCAGCGAGACGGCATCCGGAACAAGCACAAGACTGGACTCGGCTTCATTCTCCAAACCCTTCACGCCTGCAATCAGCGTCGCGGCATCAGGCACGTCATCGTGATGACCAACCGAGACAATGTAGCAGGGGCCACCGCCGTTCAGGAAATACAACACCAGATTCTGGAAAAGGCGGAAGGCAGGCGTCACTCGTCGCAGCGTATATGAGCCTGCCATCAGATCAACCACAGGTTCCGCACTGCCAGCTGACGATATGCCCTCGAATGAGAGCAGTGGCTCGGGACCCGACCCGAACAATCGCTCGAACTCGAGCAATGATGAAATTCGAACGGGTACGCCCGTCAGGCTCTGACCATCCTTGTCCGCTTTCTGCGTGTAGCCGATGAACACCGGCACGCTGGAGGGAACCGACACGATAGGGGACGGCAGCGCCGTGATCTCATCGATATAAACGCCAGGTGCTTTCAGTGAATTCGCCATATCGGAATACCTCTTCGCGCCGGTAACTGTATACCTGCTGCCAGGCATCAGTCCATGACAACCCGGGATGGTCTCGCCGACCTCAGGTCGACAGCCACCAATCGAAATACTATCAATGAACTTCTGTGCAGCACAAGGCGGAACCAAGCCCCGAGCCTCACCGCTGGATAAGCCCCGCTTTCCATTTTCCGTTGCCTCGCCGCCGTGCACGCCGCTAGGAAATCCTTGCGCATCACTTTATTTTACTGATAAAAATTATTTGTCGTTAGCTCAATATTATTCAGTTTTACTTGTTGAACGATTTGGTCGATTATCCTGTCCCCCGACACTGGAAACCAGCCGGGGACAGAACGAAATCCGATTGAACCAGTAATTTGAAAGGCGACATCGCCGGGAAGAAAGTGGAAGCTCATCTGATCGCTCTCTATACAGCACGGCATCCGGACTGGGAAACCGAGCTTTCGTCATGGTTGGTCAGTAGTGAACTCGATCTGCATCGACTCTGCGCTTGTCGATTGGGCAATGCCGTGGATGCAGAGGACGCTGCTCAGGAAATCACCCTCAAGGTGATACGAGCACTCCCCCGGTTCAACGGGCATTCTTCCTTGCGTACATGGGTTATCAGTATTGCGGAAAACCACTGCCGCTCCATGATTCGCCAACGTAATGTTCGGACAATAGGCAATCAATTGCAGCATTGCCTGATCAGCTTCGAAACCGAACGCCGAAGTCATGTTGATGCTTTCACACTCGGCGAATCCACGGTAGAGGTACACACCACGCTGCAGCGTCTGTCTGACAAGTACCGCGTCATTCTGGAGCTGAGGTTTTTTGAAGGGTTCTCGATTACACAGATGGCCACCGCGCTGGACTTGTCCCTGAGCGCTGCAAAAATGCGCCTCTACCGTGCCATGGACGCATTCCGGCAAAAACACGTCTCTGGCTGTTCATGAACAGCGGTAGAACCTTGCTTCGACAACGAGATCACGCATCAATGAATACACACAATCTACGCACCCGGGTAGGAATTTCGATGATTCTGTTTCTGATAGTCGTGATCTTCGGCGCTCAGAACGTGGGATTGGTCGATGTTCAATTTCTTCGCTGGCGTTTTGAAATTCCTCGCTCCGTACTGATCGGTCTGGTGCTTCTGGTCGGCATCGTGATCGGGTGGAGTGCGCGCACTCTTGGGGATACGTTCAAGTGCCAGCGCAAGCAATAGTGAGTTCTCGGCGGCCGCGGCTGACATGCCGTGGAGGGACCGTCTGCTGACAGCAAAAAAAACCAACCGTGTCAGCAATGACTGCGGATCCGGGAGCTGAACAACGCCCCTTTGCAGGGCGACGCGACCAATGAAACTCCGGCTTGCTCTGTTGGGCTGGATTCATGCCACTGCGGCACACGTTAAGGTATATGCTTCTAGGCCAGACTTCTGAATTCAACCGTCGTTCATGGACATAGAGCTGCTTCGCACCTTTCTGGAAGTCGAGCGATTACGGCATTTTCGTAAAGCCTCCGAAGAACTGTTTGTCACGCAGGCCGCCGTCAGTTCTCGCATAAAACTACTGGAAGAAACGCTCGGCGTCCCCCTGTTCATCCGTCAGAAACGACAGATAGATCTGACACCGGAAGGGCATCGATTCAAACGCTACGCAGAGCGCCTCATCGCAGAGTGGCGCAAGGCCAGACATGATGTCTCTCTGGGGCAAACGGCTTCGCAGCTCGCTGTCGGGGGGACCATTCGGGTCTGGGATGCCGGCATGCAGGAGTGGGTTCATGACGTGCACCGCACCTACCCCGAGCTTGCACTGATTCTCGAATACCACACGCCTGAGACGCTGATTCGCAAGCTGCTCGACGGACAACTGGATCTGGGCTTCATTCTGGAGCCACCTCAGATCGACATCATCAACATTGTTCAGGTGGCAGAACTGGAACTGGTCATGGCCTCCACCCGTCCCGATGTCACCGTCGACGAGGCCATGGGCGACGGCTATATCAGTGTTGACTGGGGACTGAGCGCAGCCCTGCAGCATCGACGCCTGTATCCCGATGCGGTTGAACCTTCCATACGCATCGCCAACGCCAGCGTGGCGCTGGACTTCATTCTGGAATTCGGTGGTGCCGCCTATTTCTCCGGGCGCGAGATCGCCGATGAGATCAAGTCCGGTGAAGTTTTCCTGGTCCGTGGTGCACAACCGATTCCGCGCAGCGTCTACGCCATACATCCGGTACGCACAGATCGTCTGGACCTGATCAACGATGTCATCAGCGAGTTCAAATACCGTGTCTCCCTGCCGAAACGACCTCGTCGAAAGAAGGCTGACAGCTAGCTGCCAACTGCCCTCCGCGGTGGGGGTAGACGGGAGGAATTGCTTCTGGTTCGA
>CBDUIJ010000191.1:0-10813 GCA_965367215.1 uncultured Granulosicoccus sp. | reverse complement strand
CATTCCGAGCTGATCGAGGCTGCCACCTCTGCCGGCAAGGCGGTGTTGTGCGAAAAGCCGGTGGATCTCAGCCTTGAGCGTGCCAGGGCCTGTCTGAAGGTCTCCAGTGCCAATGGAAAGCCCGTCATGGTCGGCTTCAATCGACGATTCGATCCCAGCTTCGCCGCTCTCAAGGCCGCCTCTGTCGCCGGCGAAATCGGCAAGAGTGAATTGCTGTCCATCACCTCGTTCGACCCTGCCCCGCCTCCCGTCAGCTACGTCAAGGTGTCCGGTGGTTTGTTCCGGGACATGATGATTCATGACTTCGACATGGCCAATTTCATCATGGGCGATCTGCCCGAATCCATCACGGCCATCGGTTCTTCCCTGGTCGACCCCGCCATCGGCGAGGCCGGCGATGTGGACACTGCCGTCGCTACCCTGCGCTATGCCGATGGGCGTATTGCCGTCATCAAGAACTCTCGACGAGCCGCTTACGGCTACGATCAGCGCGTAGAGCTACTCGGTTCGGAAGGTCAGCTTCAGGTGGTGAACGTGCCCGAAAACTCGCTCGTCAAGAGCACGAGTACCGGTGTCATCAACGCCAGGCCTACCTACTTCTTTCTCGAGCGCTACATGCCGGCCTATGACGCTGAGTGGGCCGCTTTCGTCGACGCGGTCATCAACGACAAGGCCCTGCCAATCACTCTGGAGGATGGCGTTGCCGCGCTGGCAATGGCCGAAGCTGCGACGAAATCGATGCAGACAGGTCTGCCGGTAAGACTGGCAGACGTTTGATTGTCAGCCAGCCCGGAGATTCCTTGTCTGCACGGGCTGGCAGCGCGTCGAGCTGCCTGTAGTCGATCAGCAGCTTCAGCAAATACGAATACTCACCTAATCTGATTATCAGCCGAGAACGGATGTGAAAAAACTTGATCTTGTTACGATTGGTCGTTCTTCAGTAGACCTGTATGGCGCTCAGGTTGGCGGCCGCCTCGAGGACATGCGCTCGTTCGACAAGTACATCGGTGGCAGCCCCACCAATATCGCCTGTGGTACGGCCCGACTCGGGCTGAAGTCAGCGGTCATCACCGGTGTCGGTGATGAACACATGGGACGCTTCATCCGTGAAGAACTGGAACGCGAAGGTGTCGACACACGCGGCGTCAAGGTGGATGCCGAGCGTCTGACAGCATTGGTATTGCTGGGTATACGTGACCAGGAACAATTCCCGCTGATCTTCTATCGTGAGCAATGTGCGGACATGGGGCTGACGGTCGAGGACGTCGATCCGGCACTCATTCGCGAGGCTCGTGCAGTCGTGGCCACCGGCACACACCTGAGTCATCCGCAAGTGGAAGCGGCGACTCTCAAGGCATTGGATATTGCCCGTCAGGAAGGAATGCAGACCGCGCTGGATATCGACTATCGCCCCAACCTCTGGGGAGTTGCGGGTCATGGTGAGGGGGAGAGCCGTTTCGTGGCTTCCGATCAGGTAACGGCCAAGCTGCAGTCGACTCTGCATCTGTTTGACCTGATAGTCGGCACAGAAGAAGAATTTCATATAGCCGGTGGAACGACGGATACAATAGCGGCGCTAAAGGCGGTTCGAGCCGTCTCGAACGCCGCTCTGATCTGCAAGCGTGGAGCCGATGGCGCTGTTGCGTTTACCGGTGACATTCCGGACACGCTGGATGATGGCGAAAGCGGTCCGGGCTTTGCCATTGAAGTCTTCAATGTGCTGGGAGCCGGAGATGGCTTCATGTCCGGTTTGCTCAAGGGCTGGCTTGACGGTGAAGACTGGCCTACCGCTCTGAAGTACGCGAACGCCTGCGGTGCATTTGCTGTCAGTCGACACGGTTGCACACCGGCCTACCCCAGCTGGCAAGAGCTGCAGTTCTTTTTCGAGCGCGGCATAAAGCAACCGGATCTGCGCAATGACGTGGCACTTGAACAGGTTCACTGGGCGAGCAATCGCCATCTGGATTGGCCCTCGGTCAGAATCTTTGCTTTCGACCACCGTATACAGCTGGAAGAGCTGGAAGGCGCTACCAACGAGAAAATCGGCCAGTTCAAATTGCTGTGCCTGGACGCCGCCAACAGGGTCGCACAAGGTCAGCCCGGTTACGGCCTGCTGTGCGATGATCGCCTCGGTCGTGATGCCCTCTATCGAGCCGTCGATACCCCGTTGTGGATCGGTCGTCCGGTTGAATGGCCGGGTTCACGCCCGTTGACTCTCGAGCCCGGCATCGGACCGGATTATGGTGGCTTGGCTGAATGGCCTCGGGACCAGGTCGTGAAAGTATTGTGTTTCTGCCATCCGGATGATGACGAGGCAACCTGGGCCGATCATGAAGCGACCATCGTGCGTCTCTTTCAAGCCTGTCGTCGCAATCGCCTGGAGTTTCTGCTGGAAGTCATCCCATCGAAGGTTGCAGCGGTCAACGACACCACGACCGCTCAGATCATCGAACGCTTCTACGCCGCCGGTGTTTATCCCGATTGGTGGAAGCTGGAGCCCATGACTACCCCGAAAGCCTGGCAACAGGCCATCGATGCGATAGAACGGCATGACCGGAATACTCGCGGCATTGTCGTACTGGGCCTGGGCGAAAGCGAAGAGAAGCTGGCCGAGAGCTTCAACATTGCGGCCCGTTATCCGCTGGTCAAGGGGTTTGCCGTAGGACGAACCATCTTTGCAGACAGCGCCAGCCGATGGATGCGAGGCGAACTCTCCGATGAGGACGCGATAGCCACCATGGCAGACAACTACCGACGACTTTGCACGCTCTGGGACAAAGCTCAGGCACAAGGAGACTCACATGGGTAAGACAATTCGACTCACTGCGGCTCAGGCCATGGTGCGCTACCTGGGAGCGCAGTTGACGGAGGAAGGAACACCCTTCATTGCCGGTGTCTGGGCCATCTTCGGTCACGGCAATGTCGCCGGCATCGGTGAGGCGTTGTACGGGGCACGCGAGACTCTGCCGACGTGGCGCGGCCACAACGAGCAGACCATGGCGCATGCCGCCATTGCCTATACCAAGCAACTGCGCCGCAGCCGTGCAATGGCGGTGACCTCATCGATTGGTCCCGGTGCCACCAATATGGTGACTGCGGCCGCCCTTGCGCATGTCAACCGTCTGCCTGTGCTGTTGATTCCGGGTGATGTCTTTGCCAACCGCGGGCCGGATCCGGTACTGCAACAGATCGAGGATTTCAATGACGGCACCATCAGTGCCAATGATGTATTTCGTCCGGTCAGTCGTTACTTCGATCGCATCATGCGTCCGGAGCAGTTGTTGACGGCGTTGCCGCGAGCCTTTCGCACGCTGACAGACCCTGCCGATTGCGGACCGGTGACGCTGGCCTTCTGCCAGGATGTACAGGCGGAAGCCTATGACTTCCCTCTGTCCTTCTTCGAGCCCACGGTCTGGCACCGCCGGCGTATCCGTCCGGATGAAGCCGAGCTGCAACGGGCAGTCGATGCGATTCGCTCGGCAAGTCATCCGGTGATTGTCGCGGGCGGCGGCGTGCATTATTCGGACGCCACTGCTGCGCTGCTGGAATTTGCCGAGAAGCATCAGGTGCCGGTTACCGAGACACAGGCAGGAAAATCTGCGTTGGCATGGGACCATCCACTCAACCTTGGGCCCATTGGCGTGACCGGTGGCGAACCTGCGAATGCCGTATGTGCCAAGGCTGATCTGATACTGGGTGTCGGCACGCGCTTTCAGGACTTCACAACCGGCTCCTGGTCTTTGTTCTCGAACCCTGAACGTACGGTGATCAGCCTCAACACCGCGGCACACGACACGGCCAAACGTGGCTCCATGCCCTTGCAGTCGGATGCTCGTGTGGGCCTGAATGAGTTGTCGGAACAGCTTGGGTCACATCGTTTCGATGCACCGGCTGAGTCTCTGAAAGCCGATTGGTTCGGCAAAGTGGACGTGCTCACTGATGCCCCGGCGTCAACGCCAACAGACACCAATGCCTTGCCTACAGACATGCAGGTCATCGGTGCCGTGCAACGCGCCTCCCATCAGGACACAGCGGTCATGTGTGCTGCCGGAACCATGCCAGGAGAGCTGCACAAGCTGTGGAAAGCACCCCGTCCGGGCGCTTATCACATGGAATACGGTTTCAGCTGCATGGGGTATGAGATTGCAGGTGCCATGGGCATCAAGATGGCCGAACCTGATCGTGACGTCATCTGCTTTACCGGCGATGGGACCTACATGATGGCCAATTCGGAAATGGCAACGGCGGCAATGATGGGTATCAGCTTCACCGTGGTTGTTACCGATAACCGCGGCTTTGGCTGTATCAATCGCTTGCAAATGGGCACGGGAGGCGCCGAGTTCAACAATCTGCTCGAGCACGCCATACACGAGCAGCCTTCCCGTATCGACTTCGTGCAGCACGCCGGCTCCATGGGCGCAACGGCATTGTCGGTATCCAGCATCGGCGAGCTGGAAGAAGCTCTGGCCAGACGGGCGGACATCAAGGGTCCCTATGTGATCGTCATCGACACAGACCCCTACCCCTCTACCCCGCACGGGGGAAGCTGGTGGGAAGTCGCGGTCCCTGAGGTGAGCGAACGAGAAAACATGAATGAGATTCGGGCTGCCTACGAGGCCGCAGTGACAGACAGAAAAACACAATGAGTATACAAATCGGTATTTCCCCCATTTCCTGGCAAAACGACGATCTGCCAGAGCTGACTGCCGCCTACACCATGGAGCAGGCATTGCAGGAAGCACGCAAGATCGGCTACACCGGAGTCGAGCGTGGTCGACGCATGCCGCAGGATACGGAAGGCCTGCGCAGCTACCTGGCTGACAATCAGCTGGAACTGTGCGGCGGCTGGTGCTCCGGCAATCTCATGAATTCATCGGTTGCCGATGAGAAGCAGATGATCTCTCAGCAAGTCGAGCAGTTTGTGGCTCTGGGTTCTCCGTGCATCGTCTACGCAGAGTGTTCCAACACAGTTCAGGGCAATCAGTCGGTTGCCGTGAACGATCGGCCCAAGCTGACGCGAGACGACATCTCCCGCTATGCCGCCAAGTTGTCCGAGCTGGCAAGCTGGACAGCCAGCCAGGGGCTGGTATTGGCTTACCACCACCACATGGGCTCGATGATCGAGGATCAGGACGATGTGAACTGGTTGATGGAAGGCAGCTCGGATGACGTCACCTTGCTTTTCGATACAGGTCATCTGCATTTTGGTGGCGCTGATGTACTCGGCACACTGGATACCTGGGGTCATCGCGTACACCACGTGCATTTCAAGGATGTGCGAGAAGATGTCATGCAGCGAGCACGTCGCGAAAACATGAGTTTCCTCGATGCCGTGATAGCGGGCGTGTTTACCGTACCGGGTGACCCGCAAGGTTGCATCGATTTTCAGGGGGTCACCGACCTGTTGCGCAAGCAGGACTATGCAGGCTGGATTGTCGTTGAAGCCGAGCAGGATCCCGCCAAGGCGCCACCCTATGAATACGCCAACATGGGCTATGAGCATATCGTCAGGATCTGCCAGAAATCAGGGCTCATGATCAACACCAACAAGCAAGGCCAGGAGTCGATCTGATGTCAGTATTGTTGAAAAAACCTTTCGGAAATCATGGCAAGGTCCATGAGATAACAGCCACCAGTGCCGGTTGGCGCTATGTCGGATTCTCTCTGTATCGACTGCGAGCCGGCGAAACAGCCAGCGAAGCCACGGGCGACAGAGAAGTGATTCTCGTCATGGTGGAAGGCAAGGCCGAGATCAACGGCGCAGGCCAGCAATGGGGCGTACTGGGCAACCGCATGAGTGTCTTTGAAAGACTGGCTCCGCACTGCCTGTATCTGCCCAACGATACGCAATGGGATGCGAAAGCCGAGACCGACTGCGTCATTGCCGTGTGCACTGCGCCCGGCAAGGGCGGGCATGAAGCACGCAGGATAGGCCCTGACGGGATCACGCTGACCGAACGCGGCAAGGGTTCCAACAAGCGCTATATCAACAATATCGCCATGGAGAACGAGGATTATTGCGACTCCCTGCTGGTCACGGAAGTCTTCACCCCCGCCGGCAATTGGTCGTCCTACCCCAGTCATCGCCATGATGAGGATGATTTTCCCCGTATCACCTATCTGGAAGAGACCTATTACCACCGCCTGAATCCGGCAAACGGATTTGGTGTGCAACGGGTATATACCGACGATGGCTCGCTGGATGAGACCATGGCCGTAGCCGATGGCGACGTCGTACTGGTCCCGCGCGGGCATCATCCCTGTGCCGCACCACACGGATTCGACATGTACTACCTGAACGTGATGGCCGGCCCACTGCGCAAGTGGCGCTTTGTTCCAGCTCCGGAAGTCGAGTGGATTCTCGAGCGAGACGCCTGAAGGCATACACGCTTCGGGTCACTGAACGCTTCGGACAACAATGCAATGACCATCCCTTTCCAGTTGGCAGCCTGCGCTGAAATGTTGTGGCAGGACAAACCGATAGAGTGGCGTGCGTCAAGACTGACGGAACTCGGTTTTGGTGTCGGACTATGGAACTGGCCAGAGCACGACCTGGCCAGACTCGAAGCTGTGGGTGCTGACTACACCATCATGAATGGTTACCTGGAAGGCAGGCTGGCTGACGATGAAGGTGCTGCGGCACTGCTGGAATCAGCCCGCGAGACCATACAGGTCGGTAAACGGCTGGGTGTATCGCGTCTCAACCTGCACGGTACGGGTTTGGGTGAAGGAGGAATACCGAAAGTACAGAGTGATGTGATTACGGGCGCGATGTGGTTGAAAGCCCGGGATACGCTGAACAGGCTGTGTGATCTGGCGGAGGACGAAGGCGTCGTATTTGCTCTGGAAAATCTGAATCTGCTGGATCACCCAGGCTGTCCTTTCAATTCCACGGCAGATGTATTGTCACTGGTATCGGCCGTGGACCGACCGCAACTGCGAATCAACCTGGATCTTTATCACACGCAGATTGGTGAAGGTGATCTGGTGCGCTGGTGCGAGAAGTGCCTGCCCTGGATCGGAGAAATACAAGTCGCGGACAACCCCGGACGTTGTGAACCGGGAACCGGAGAGATCAACTACGCCCATATCGCAAGTGCACTCAACGCGCTGAACTACCGGGGACCGGTCGCCATGGAAGCATTTGCCTCCGGCGATCCGGAAGTGGCACTGAGTGCATTCAGGCAGGCATTTACCGTGACGTCGAGTATCGGCTGATGAGTGCTTGATAGACCCTTGGCGCAAATGCAAGAACATTGTCTTTTCAAGAAAAGACAGACCAGATATTTGTCATTCGAATCGATGTCGGAACAACTCTCAGAGTTTTCCCGGATTGGATCGCTTGACGAATTACCACGCGGAGAAATTCTGCACACACCGGCAAGCTACTCGCTTGTCTTATATGACATTCCAACAGGAGTAAAGAATGAGAAGAATTGCTAAAACAGCAATCGCCGCCGCGACCCTGGTCGCAGCACCTGCCTTGATGGCTGCCGACATCATAGTCGTCAGTCATGGACAGGCCAGTGATCCCTTCTGGTCAGTCGTCAAGAATGGCGTCGAGAGAGCAGCGGCGGACACCGGCGCAAACGTCGAATACCGGGCACCGGAAACTTTCGACATGATCGCGATGAGTCAGCTGATCGATGCCGCCGTCAATCAGGAGCCGGATGGCCTGGTTGTCTCGGTACCGGATGCCGATGCACTCGGCCCCTCCATCCAGAACGCCGTTGCGGCCGGGATACCGGTAATTTCAATGAACTCGGGAGGCGATGCGGCGAAAGAGCTTGGAGCTTTGCTGCATGTAGGACAGTCCGAATTCGATGCGGGCAAGGCTGCTGGCGAGAAGATGGCTGAGCTGGGCGGTACCAACGGCCTGTGCATCAACCACGAAGTGGGCAACATTTCGCTTGACGATCGCTGCGCAGGTTTTGCCGAAGGGTTCGGTGGGCCGGTCGATGTCATGCCGACGACCAATGACCCGAGTGAAATCCAGTCCAAGGTACAAGCCTCGCTGGAGTCGAACCCTGACATCAATGCCGTGATTGCTCTGGGTGCGTCGCTGGCGGGCGAGCCAGCCGTGGCTGCTGTTGAAGCAGTCGGTCGAACAGGTGAGGTGTTCGTGGGCTCTTTCGATCTTTCCGGTAATTTCCTGAAGTCGGTGTCTGAAGGCAAGGCTGCCTTTGCCATCGACCAGCAGCAGTTCCTGCAGGGCTACCTGCCAGTGGCCTTTCTGGCACTGCACGCAGAGTACGGTCTGATGCCTGGGGGCAATGTGCCGTCAGGTCCGAACCTGATCACGCAGGAAAAGGCTGCGCAGGTAATCGATCTGTCGTCCAAGGGTATTCGTTAATACATTAACGGACCCCATGAAGCGAGGTGGTCATTGTCACCTCGCTTCAACTCAACCAAAGCATCCCGAGAGGTAAAATCATGTCGAGTGAGACAACGGTAGACGACGAACGGCTGAAGTCCGAATCCACGATGGCCAGTCTGATGAAGCGGCCAGAGCTGGGAGCCATAGCCGGCGTCGTACTAGTCACCATCTTTTTTCTGATAACGGCCGACAGCGCCATGTTCACACTGGCCGGCTTCATGAACTTCATGTCCCCGGCGGCGCAGCTGGGTATTCTGGCCATCGGTGCAGCGCTGCTCATGATCGGTGGTGAGTTCGATCTGTCGCTCGGCTCCATGATTGCGTTTATCGGCTTGTTCTTCGGAGCCTGCGTGGTCAACTTCGGGCAACCATTGATACTGGCCATCCCGTTGACCTTCCTGTTCGCAGCGGTGGTCGGTACCGTCAATGGGCAGATCGTGATCCGAACAGGACTGCCCTCTTTCATCGTGACCCTGGCATTCCTGTTCATCTACCGTGGTCTGTCACTGGTTGGTTTGAAGGCGGCCACCGACGGGTCAACCCAGCTGCGCGGGATACGCCCTGCGGTGGAGAATGATTTTCTGACGCCGATCTTCAGCGGCGATGCCTTCCCCGGATTGTTCCTGGCTCTGGCGGATATGGGACTCATCGATACTTTCCAGAATGGCACGCCCAAGGTCAAAGGCATTCCCGTGGAAATTCTCTGGTTCATCCTTATCGCCGGTATTGCCACCTATGTGCTGTTGCGTACGCCGGTTGGCAACTGGATCTTTGCCTCTGGTGGTGACGCGAATGCGGCATCCAATTCCGGTGTACCCGTTCGCAAGGTAAAGATCGGCCTGTTCGTGGTGACGGCGGCCTGTGCTGCGCTGGTTGCCATCATAACAGTGCTTGACAGTGGTTCAACAGATGCACGACGAGGTTTCCAGAAGGAATTCGAAGCCATCATCGCGGCGGTCATCGGAGGCTGTTTGTTGACGGGTGGCTACGGATCGGCCATCGGAGCGTTCTTCGGTTCCATCATATTCGGCATGGTACTGATCGGCCTCAGCTATACGCAGATCGATCAGGATTGGTACCTGGTATTCCTGGGTGGCATGCTACTGATCGCCGTACTTTTCAACAACATGATACGCAAGCGTGTCACGGGAGAACGCTGATATGTCCACCGATCCTATTGTCCATATGGAAGGTATCGAGAAGCATTTCGGTAACGTCATTGCGTTGAACGGCGTGTCCTTCGATGTTCGTGCCGGTGAGTGTCACTGCCTGTTGGGTGACAACGGTGCGGGGAAGTCGACGTTCATCAAGACCATGTCCGGAGTACACAAACCGACGCATGGCTCGATTCATTTCGAAGGCAGGCCGATGAATTTCGACAGCCCTCGAGATGCCATGGAAGCAGGCATCGCCACCGTATTTCAGGACCTGGCAATGATCCCCTTGATGTCGGTTACCCGAAATTTCTTCATGGGCCGCGAACCTACGAAAGGAAAAGGACTGTTCAAACGCTTTGATACGGAAGCCGCAAGCAAGGCCGCTATCGAGGAGATGAAGAAGATGGGCATCAACCTGCGAGCTCCCGATCAGGCGGTGGGTACCTTGTCAGGTGGTGAACGGCAGACGGTGGCTATTGCCCGAGCGGTCTATTTCGGTGCGAAGGTACTGATTCTGGATGAACCCACCTCGGCACTGGGCGTGCGGCAGACCTCGAATGTACTGGCCACGATTGACCGAGTGCGCAAGCAAGGTGTGGGCGTTGTCTTCATCACTCACAACGTCAGGCACGCCATGGCCGTCGGAGACCGTTTCACCGTGCTTAACCGAGGCAAGACCCTGGGCACGGCACTCAAGGACGAAATCACCGCCGAGGAGTTGCAGGATCTGATGGCTGGTGGGCAGGAACTGGCGACGTTGGAAGGTTCGCTGGGAGGCACGGTATAGCCCGTTAGTCTGCCAGGTTCTCCACCCTGAACTGACGCCGAAGCGTGTCAGTTCAGGGTTTGCACCGGGTTGGTATCGGTGAAGCCTCAATGACAGCACCGGCACCAGAGATGGCTAACCGGTATTGGCGCGGATTCTCGACTGTGAAGCAGTATGCATATCCCCTGCCCTCGTGGACCTCGGGTGTCAGCTCGCATACACTAGCGGCACCTCTCAGTCCGGAAAAATCATCTTGAAGAGCAAGCGCAACGATCCGTGTCATTGCGGCAGTGGGAAGAAGTACAAGAAATGCTGTATGCAGACCGAGATGGGACTCTCGGGAGACGATATCCTGCGCGTGCTCCGTCAGTTGTGCCCCAGGCTGGAGAAGGCTGGTCGGGAGCAATACGGAGAATCGGTCGACAATGCCGCCTGGGAGGACTTCAGCCGCTGGGGGCTTGAGGCCATCGCTCGCGAAGAGCAGGCCTACAAGGCGGCCTTCAGCGACTGGTA
>CBDUIJ010000190.1:0-10820 GCA_965367215.1 uncultured Granulosicoccus sp. | reverse complement strand
TGCGCGTCCATGTGCCTGTCTCCGTGGTCATGGTGTGGTTCACCAATCCTTTGACCTTTGCCCCCCTACTTTATGCAGCCTGGCGCAGCGGGTCAATGATTCTGGGCAAACCCGTGTTTGCCGAACCTCTGAGCTTCAGTACCCACAGCTTGCTGGTGAGTGCCGGACAGGCGTGGCCGACACTACTCACAGGCATGCTGTTCTGTGCCTGCATATCGGCGGTGCTCGGATTCAGTGCCACCATGCTGATCTGGCGGATTCATGCGCTGCGTCGCTGGCGCCAGCGAAAACACCGGCACTTCAGAAAGGGAGACTGAACGAACTCAGCCTTCCGTGACTTCCTGCAAGACCCCGTGGGTCAATTGCAGCACGCGATCCATGCGAGCAGCCAGCCGGGTATCGTGTGTCACCACCAGAAAACTGGTGCCCAGCTCGCGATTGAGTTCCAGCATCAGTTCATAGACCCGACCCGCCGTCGCCTCGTCCAGATTACCGGTTGGCTCATCGGCCAGTACCACCGCCGGCTGATTGACCAGGGCCCTGGCAATCGCGGCACGCTGTCGCTCCCCCCCCGACAACTCCGAAGGTTTGTGTGCCAGACGGTCGCCCAGGCCCACGCGATCCAGCAGTTCGGACGCTCTGGCCGCAGCCACAGCGCGGGACTCACCACGAATGAGCAGTGGCATGCTGACATTTTCCACAGCGCTGAATTCTGGCAACAGGTGATGAAACTGATACACGAAGCCCACGGCCCGATTCCGCAAGCGTCCACGGGCTGTCTGGTTGAGTGCGGAGATCTCCTGACCCACCAGCTGAACGGAGCCCGAGGTCGGTGTGTCCAGCCCGCCCAGCAAGTGCAACAAGGTACTCTTGCCACTGCCCGAGCTGCCGATGATCGCCACTCGCTCCGCCCTGGCAATGCTCAGAGACACATCCTTGAGCACATCGACAGACAACTCTCCCTGTCGATAGCTGTGCCCCAGATTGCGCGCCGCCAGCACGATATCGCCTTGTTCACTCATAAGCCAGCGCCCTCGCAGGATCGATACGTGATGCACGCCAGGCAGGATAGATCGTTGCCAGCAGAGACAGACCAAAGGACATCAGACCCACCTTGATGACATCGCTGCTGCGCAGATCAGATGGCATCTTGTCGATGTAGTACACCTCAGGGTTCAGTACCGGACCCGTGAATTGCTCGATGAACGGCACGACCACGTCGATATTGCTGGCCAGCAGGATACCGCCGATCAGCCCGAATACCGTACCCAGCACACCAATGAGCGTGCCCTGCACGACAAAAATCGACAGGATACTGCCCGGCGACGCCCCCTGAGTTCTCAGGATCGCGATATCGGCCTGCTTGTCCTGCACCAGCATGACCAGGGTCGAAATGATATTGAAGGCCGCTACGGCCACGATCATGGAGAGAATGATGAACATCATGGTCTTTTCCATTTTCACGGCCATGAAGTAGTTGGCGTTCTGCTGCGTCCAGTCGCTGACGTAATAGTCATAACCGAGTTCCGCACGCAGGTCGCGCGCAACCAATGGCGCACGACCGGTATCGTCAAGTTTCAGTCTTACCCCCGAGTAACCCTCTCCCAGCTTGAGCAGACGAGCACTGTCGACGGCATGCATCACGGCCAGATTGCGATCGAACTGAAACATGCCGAAACGAAAGATGCCGGTGACCGTGAATCGCTTGACTCTTGGCACGAACCCCATGGGGGTAACACTGGCCTCGGGCGTGATCACCATGATCCGGTCACCGACGATCGCGCCCAGATAGGCCGCCAGATCGGACCCCAGCAACAAGCCGTATTCCCCGGGTTGCAAGGCCACATCCAGTGATTCCACCTGTTCGAGCTTGTCACCCAGTTCGGATACCTTGCCTTCCTCGTCCGGCAGCACACCGCGCACCAGCGCACCGGTAGAACGTCCGGCATGCACCAGCATGACCTGACCTTCGACATAGGGTGCGGCGCCCGTGACTTCAGGGTGAGCCATGGCGATATCGGCAACTTCCTGCCAGTTCTCCAGCGGCTCGCCCAGACCCGTCACCGTTGCGTGCGATGAGGCCCCGACAATGCGCTCGCGCATTTCCTTCTCGAAGCCGTTCATCACGGAGGTGACGGTAATGAGTGCGGTCACGCCCAGCATTATCCCCAGTATGGATACCAGAGATATGAAGGAGATGAAATGATTACGCCGTTTGGCTCGCGTGTAGCGCAGCCCGACAAACAGTTCGTATGGTTGAAACATGTACCTGTAGAGCGGCGACTGATGACAAGGTTCGCGCGTAGTGTAGTGAATTGCTCGGGTCTGCGGGCATACCGTTTGTTCAAATGGCGTTCAGGAGTCCCGATCGAGGTAAATATGGGACAATCAGGCCTGCAACGATCCCGCCAGAGCGACACAGTCCAAGAGGTTCATGAGCACTACTGACGAACCGGCCCTTCTGTTACCCGCAGACGCCGCATCCCGACCCGAATGGGGCAAGCTCTATGGTGCCTCCGAATCGCTGGCCATCGCCGAACAGGCGCGGCAATCCGACAGCCTGCTGGTAGTGGTTGCACCGAGCACCACCGAGCTGCTGCATCTGGAGGTGGAACTGCGCTTCTTTGCCGGTAACAGCCTGCCGGTGCATGTGCTGGGCGACTGGGAGACCCTGACCTACGACCGCGTGTCGCCGCATCAGGACATCATCTCGCAACGTATTCGCACCCTGTATTCACTGGGGGATGTGCGCCACGGCATTCTGCTGCTGACGGCCGCTGCGCTGATGCAACGCCTGCCACCGCGTACGTTTCTCGATCAGCACGCGCTGATCATCCGCAATGGCGACACGCTGGCACTGGATGACTTTCGCTCACGCCTGGTGGATGCCGGCTATCGTCTGGTCACGCAGGTGGAAGAACACGGCGAGTTCGCGGTACGTGGCTCCATCCTCGATCTGTTTCCGATGAGCAGCTCGCACCCCTACCGTGTCGAATTCTTCGATGATGATATCGAGACCATCCGTACCTTTGATGTCGACACTCAACGAGGTCTGGACAAGGCCGATGAAATCGAGCTGTTGCCGGCACACGAGTTTCCGCTCAACGAAGAGGGCATTGCCCTGTTTCGCAAGCAATATCGCAATACCTTTGCCGCCGAAAGCAAGAACACACCGATCTATCGCGAAGTCAGCGAAGGCCGGGCGCCCTCGGGCATCGAATACTACATGCCACTGTTCTTCGAGGAGACCTCGCAGCTGTTCGACTACCTGCCAGAGACCGCCAGCTTCGTACTGCTCGATGGCACGGCCAATGCCTTCCGCCATTTCGAGGCCAATACACTCGACCGCTACGAGCAGCGACGCCACGATGTCGAACGCCCCATACTGCCGCCTTCCGATATCTACCTGAGTGCCGAGGACGTCAGTCGTCAACTGGAGACGCGGGCGACCATTCACACACGTCACGCCGAGATCGAACGCAGCGACAAGGGTTTTCTGAACCTGCCCACCGAAGCACCCGGTCTGTATCCGCTGGATCCTCGCGGCGAGCGTCCCATGGGCGCACTGCAGGACTTTCTGGGCAAGTTTCCCGGACGTGTCCTGTTTGTTGCCGAATCCACCGGACGCCGCGAAGCGCTGCTTGATCAACTGGTCGGCAATCGCCTGAAGCCTGAGACCGTCGAGAACTGGCAGGCGTTTCTGGATAGCGATCGCACACTGTGCCTGACAACGGCGGCGCTGGATCGCGGCCTGCAGTTGCCGGACGCCCGCATCGCCATGATCACCGAGTCGCAGATGGGCTCGGGACGCATCAAACGCCGCGAACGTCGCCGGCCGACCCGCGATTCGGAAGCCATCATTTCCAACCTGACGGACCTGAACATCGGTGCACCCGTGGTACACATCGATCACGGCGTCGGGCGTTATCAGGGCCTCACCTCCCTGTCGGTAGGCGATGTTGCCAACGAATACCTGACCATTCACTACGCCGGTGATGACAAGCTCTATGTCCCCGTCTCCTCACTGCACCTGATCAGTCGTTACGCCGGCGCCAGTGAAGAGAGTGCTCCGCTGCACAAGCTCGGCACCGATACCTGGCAAAAGGTGCGCCGCAAGGCCGCCGAGAAAGCCTACGACGTGGCGGCAGAACTGCTGGAAATTCATGCCCGTCGCGCCGCTCGCACCGGCTATGCCTTCCCGGCAGAATCCAGCAATTATCAGCGGTTCAGCGATGCCTTTCCGTTCGAGGAGACACCGGATCAGCTATCGGCCATCGATGCGGTCGTGGCTGACCTGCGTTCGCCGCAACCGACGGACAGAGTGGTTTGCGGCGACGTCGGTTTCGGCAAGACAGAGGTGGCCATGCGGGCGGCCTTCGTGGCGGTTGATGGCGGCAAGCAGGTTGTGGTGCTCGTCCCCACCACCCTGCTGGCCAAGCAGCATCACCAGAACTTTCTGGATCGCTTTGCCGACTGGCCGGTACAGATCGAAGCGCTGTCGCGATTCGAGACCCCCAAGGAACAGAAAGAGATCCTCAAGCGGCTCGAAAGCGGCGGCATCGACATCATCATCGGTACCCACAAGCTGCTCAGCAAGGACATCCGATACAAGAACCTCGGCCTGGTGATCATCGACGAAGAACACCGTTTCGGCGTGCGTCACAAGGAACACATGAAGGCGCTGCGCGCCGAGGTGGATATCGTGACACTCACGGCCACCCCCATTCCCAGAACGCTGAACATGGGACTGGCCGGCATGCGCGATCTGTCGATCATCGCCACCCCGCCCCAGCACCGGCACGCCATCAAGACCTTCGTCGGCGAATGGTCGGATGTGCAGATCCGCGAGGCCTGCGAACGTGAACTGGCTCGTGGCGGTCAGGTGTACTTCCTGCACAACGAAGTCCAGACCATCGAGCGCATTGTCGAGGACCTTGAACGCATCGTACCGGGAGCCCGTGTGAATTTTGCCCACGGGCAGATGCGCGAAACGGATCTGGAACAGGTGATGAGCGACTTCTATCACCAGCGTTTCAATATCCTGGTGGCCACCACCATCATCGAAAGCGGCATCGATATTCCCAGTGCCAATACCATCATCATCAACCGCGCCGACAAGCTGGGGCTGGCACAGCTGCATCAGTTGCGCGGTCGCGTCGGACGTTCACACCATCGCGCCTATGCCTACTTGCTGACCCCTCCGAAAGGGTCGATGACGGGCGATGCCGAAAAGCGTCTGCAAGCCATCGAGTCGCTGGAGGATCTCGGTGTCGGCTTCACGCTGGCCACCCACGATCTGGAAATACGCGGTGCAGGTGAATTGCTGGGTGAAGGACAGAGCGGTCAGATTCAGGAGATCGGATTCACGCTCTACAGCGAACTGCTGACACGCGCCGTCAAGGCCTTGAAGAGCGGCAAGCTGCCTGATTATGACAAACCACTGGCTCAGGGCACTGAAGTGGATCTGGGCGTACCGGCACTGTTGCCCGAAGACTACGTACCTGATGTGCACCAGCGTCTTATCATCTACAAGCGTGTCGCCAATGCACCCGATGCAGACGCCCTGCGGGAATTGAAGATCGAACTGATCGACCGCTTCGGACTGCTGCCCGTGCAGACGGAACGACTGTTCGACGTCATGCGCCTGCGCCAACGCTGTGAGCAGATGGGCATCGAGCGTCTGGAACTGAACCCGGCAGGTGGTCGCATCGTCTTTGCCGCAGAGCCGAATATCGATCCGATGGCCCTGATCCAGATGATTCAGCGCGACAGCAAGATCTATCGCTTCGATGGCAAGCAAGTGCTGCGCGTCATCCAGGCCTTCGACGATTCGGCAGATGCACAAGCCTTCATCGACAAGACACTCGATACACTGGCCCTGCCTGACGCCACATGATATTCGGCAATCGACTAACCGGCCAGACGCCGGATACTGTGAGACATGACATGAACAGACAGACACTGCGACAGACTTTCCGACTGCTGATACTCGGCAGCCTGCTGCTCGGCGGAATTGCTCAAGCTCGCGATTATCAGGTGGAAGTGGTGCTGTTCGAAACAGTTGCCGGCCGCGACCTGACGGCTGGTGGCCTCTACTACCCCAAGATCGGCAGCAGCATTCGTCTCGGTACCGAGGAAGCGGTTGCCGCCGGATTCCGGCCTCTGGAACAGAACCTGAGTCTGAGCGACAATGCAGCAGCCATCGCCGCCTCCCGGCGTTACCGACTGATTCGCCATCTGGCCTGGCGCCAACCCGGACTGGACAGGAAGGATGCCGTGGCCTTGCGCATCAGCCTGGGCAGTACCTCGGCCGTCTACCTACCCGATGACATCAGTCAGTTCGAAAATTTCATCCCGGCATCAGCCAATGCCACACCCGAACGCCAGCGAAAGATCAATACCAGCACTGTCAATGGCAGCATACTGGTGCACCTGGGACGCTTTCTGCACATGGAAACACAGCTGGTGTTCACTGATGAACAATCCGGTCAGAGCTTCCGACTGTCACAGAGCCGCAAGATGCGAAGCCGAGAGCTTCACTATATCGACAACCCACGCTTCGGCATTCTGACTCGCATTCTGCCCATCGAGGAACCGGAGGAATCTTCCAGCAGCACAGTGCCCGAGCCGGAACCCGACACCCCGGAAAATCCGGTTGATCAGGTTCTCAACCGTGAAACGGCCCCTCGGACAGCCGCTGCGGGCTAGTAGCAATGTGATTGAGCCCCCATATTCAGCAAGCTCGTAGAGTCCGGTCACTCTCTTGACCGCTATTCAGTGAAGGTTCAGGGCCAGATGCCTACTGTAGAGCTCAGACGTGACACGACAGTCACGTATCGTCAAACCCTGATTCAGGAGCAGAACATGAGCAAGCTACTGCCAAAACGATCACCCTCCACCGACGGTGACACACGCCACTCCGGCACGGCACGCGGCAGACTGATTGTCAGCGCCGTGCTGGCGGGCATCCTGGCCGGCACGGCCTCGACCAACACACTGGCTGCCGATCGCCGCGTCGCCACTGAACGCTTTACCGAATATGCCCAGGTCATCGACGTGCAGCCCATCTATCAGGAAGTGCGCACTCGCGAACCTCGTCAGGAGTGCTGGACCGAAGAACAGCAAGTCATTGTCGGCTACGAGAAGAACGTGCGCGGCAATCACTACCGGTCCAGCGAACAGCAACGCCACTCCACATCCGGTAATGCCATCGTGGGTGGTCTGATCGGCGGGGTCATCGGCAATCAGCTGGGACGCGGCCACAGCAGCCAGTCACGCGCCGGTGCCACGGTTGCAGGCGCCATCATCGGCGGTGCCATTGCCAATGAGACCGGCAATCAGGTATCGCGTCATCGTCGCTACGAGCCACCGCGACAGGTCGAGTCCCGCCCCATCTATGAAACCCAGTCGGTACAACGCTGCAAGCGCGTCGTCGAATCACACGCTGAACAGCGCTTGCAGCACTACAACGTCACCTACCGCTACAAGGGACGGGAATTCGTCACACAGATGCCGCGCGATCCGGGCAACAGAATCGAGTTGCAAGTGTCGGTAGCGCCTGCACGTCGATAATCACCTACCGTTGAAGAGCCGGGGCCCAGCAGCATGACATCGTTCAAGTCGAGTAGTAGCCGTCGCCATCAGAAGCGCAAATCCGGCCCCGGAAAACTGGCGGCGCTGCTGCTTGGCATCTGCGTGTTGATGACAACGGTGGGAATGACGGCGCAGGCAGCGGACGCCAGCAATAGACAGCAGGCCATCGACATGGCAATGCGTCAGAACGGTGGCCAGGGAAAGGTTCTCGGTGTACAGGTCGTCCGATCGGAAAACGGACAGAGCTATTTTGCCGTCAAGATTCTGAGTAACGGCAGAGTCCGTGTCCATCGCATCCGGCAGTCCAACTGATATGCGCGCTCTGGTGGTCGAAGATGAACCTGTCCTGCGTCAGCAACTGGTTGCCGCGCTGCGCGAACAGGGATTTGCCATAGATGAAACCGGTGACGGTGAAGAAGGGCTTTACCTGGCCTTGCACATGCCAGTCGATATCGCGATCATCGATCTGGGTCTGCCGGGGCGAGACGGACTCTCTCTGATCAAGTCGCTACGCAAGCAGGACAGGCATTTCCCGGTACTGGTGCTGACCGCACGTGACCGGTGGCAGGACAAGGTAGACGGGCTGGAAGCCGGTGCAGACGACTACCTGACAAAACCCTTTCATCTGGAAGAGCTGATGGCCCGCACCCGTGCCCTGCTTCGGCGTACCGGTGGCTGGTCCGATTCGGTCATGCAGTTTGAACGCATGAGTATCGATACTCGTGCTCAGCAGGTACGCGTGGATGAACAGATCATCGAACTGACTGCTTTCGAATACCGCGTCCTTTCCTATCTTGCCACCCAGGCAGGCAGTGTCATCAGCAAGGCCACGCTACTGGATCATCTGTACGACGAAGACACCGACCGTGATCCGAACGTACTGGAGGTCTTCATTCGACGTTTGCGCCAGAAGCTCGATGCAGGCAAGGACCTGAACCCGATAGAAACCCTGCGAGGCAGAGGTTACAGACTTGCATTGCCACGCTTGCGCGAATCAGACAGGGAACCCGGCTCTGCAGAGCGCTGAGCCATCACAGTGAAATCCATTACCTCAAGACTGGTGGCAGGCACAAGCCTGGTGCTGGCCGTGTTTGTCGTACTGGTGGCAGTCTCCGTGTCCTGGTCGGTCCATCAACGGGCGCAGACAGCACGCTTCGATCGCCTGCAGGGGCTCATCTACGGCATACTCGGGGCCACCGACATCACTCACAGCTCCCTGTTGGTCGTCAATTCACAGGCCTTGCCCGATCCTCGGCTCAACCAGCCGACCAGTGGCCTGTATGCCGAGCTGGTCGACAATACCGGCCAACGACTCTGGCAGAGCGCATCCAGTGCCAGCTGGTTGCCGGAATCCCTGCCCCGCCCCATCGGTGACTGGCTCTTCGACACACTGGAGCACCCGGAAAAATCCACACTGCATCGCCTGCAACTATCCACCGCCTGGGAGTTCGACGACGGTCGCGAGTTGCCTTTCACCGTGCAGGTGGTCGACGATGCAGACAGCCTCGATTCTCAACTCAAGCGATTCGACCAGACACTCTGGGCCACGCTTCTGGCATCTGCGGCCGGCTTGCTGGTCCTGCAGTTTCTGGTCCTGCGTCAGTCACTCAAACCACTGCACGCCATCGGCGATGAAGTTGCGAGCATCGAAGCAGGTAGCCGTGACAGCCTGAGTGAAGATGTGCCCCAGGAACTCGAATCACTGACCTCCGGTCTCAACGCCCTGCTGCGCTCGGAACGGGAACGTCATGCCCAGTACCGGCATCTGCTCGACGACCTGGCTCACAGCCTGAAAACACCCCTGTCGGTGCTACGGAATCTGGCAGAGCCTGACAAACCCGATGGCAAGATCATCCTGGAACAGGCCAGCCTGATGCAGGGCTCCATCGAACGTCATGTACAACGTGCCAATCTGCGCAGCCCCCGATACCTGGCTCCGTCAATCAATCTGCGGCCTCTGGTCGAACGCATGGCCGCCTCTCTGGGCAAACTCTACGAACGCTCCGATCTGGAATTCCGGCTGTCACTGGATCCGGACTTCATGGTGCGCATGGACGAGGCCGACCTGTTCGAGGTGCTGGGCAATGTGCTTGAAAATGCCTGCAAATACGGTGCAAGGCAGATTACCGTCAGTGATCGGGCCGATCAGCGCTGCCTGACCATTGACGATGATGGCCCCGGGTTTCCCGATATCAGGCTCGAACAACTGCTGCAGCGCGGCGTCAGGGCCGATAGTCAGACGGCCGGCAGCGGCATGGGGCTGGCCGCCGCTCAACAGTTGATGGCAGCCTATGGCGGGCGTCTGGAACCGGATCATGCACCCGGTGGAGGCGCAAGAGTCCGGTTGTGGTTTCCCTGAGCGAATCCGGCTTGAATTGATCCGGCTTGAACAGATCTGAACGACAGGTAGTACCGCGGAATGTGATCGGAGCCGGAACCGAGTCCTGAACCGACGCCAGGCAGAGTCACCACCGACCCTGCCCGGTTTTCAAGACTGGCAAAACTTCAGGGCTTGGCGATGATATATCCCAACCAGCATGCATAGTCTTCTGCTTCATCGGTAGCCAGATATTCATCCAGCGCCTCATCGGTTTCAGGGTCGAAGGCCTGCCGATAAACCACGGTCTCACTGTAGCCTGCTTCTTCGAGAATCTCGCGCAATTCACGTGCTCCCCAGACGCGCCAGGTATAGCTGAAGGCATTCCTGATCTTCGACTTGTCCGGGAAATGAAAGTGGATGTGGCATTTGAGTTCGTTGGTGATGGCATTGAACTCGGATTGCTCCCAGATGTATTTGAAGCCGTCCACCGTGCGCTTCTCCTTCTGCGTCTGATAGCACTCTGACCCACCGAACACGTCCAGAAACAGCAGACCATCATCTTCCAGTGCTTCCCGTGTGCGCTTGAAATAGGCCAGCATGGTGGCCCGTTCCTGAAAGAACCAGTAACTGAAGTTATACGCCTGCAGGACATCCACCTTCCCGGTTTCTACCTGCAGAACATCGTCCTCGATCAGTTCGAGCCGCTGTTGCTGCTCCACGGTCAGTCGAGCGACATTGTTCTTGCGGCTCCACTCCAGCACTTCAGGATCGATATCAACCGCCACCGCCGTATTGCCACGCCGACGCTTGACCCACTGGCAGGACGAGATGGCTGTTCCTGCAAAATCCTCACGCATGGACTTGGGCTTGCGCCCCCGGATCTCCTTGAACGTGGTGTCAATGAAGT